>JBIIVZ010000386.1:0-3313 GCA_044339175.1 Roseateles sp. | reverse complement strand
AGATCCAAGCCAATATGGACCCCTCGCACCGTGACCGTATCGCCTTCTTGCGCGTGGTCAGCGGGCATTTTGAGCGCGGCATGCGTTTGAAAGTGGTGCGTTCGGGTAAGGAGTTACGCCCGAACACGGTGGTGTCCTTTTTGAGCCAGCGCCGCGAGTTGCTGGATGAAGCCTTTGCCGGCGACATCATCGGTATCCCCAACCATGGCGTGCTGCAACTGGGCGACACCATCACCGAAGGCGAGGCGCTGCAATTCACCGGCCTGCCGTTTTTTGCACCAGAAATGTTCCGCGCCGTCGAAGTAGCCGACCCGCTGCGCACCAAGCAGCTGAAGGCCGGCCTGACCCAGCTCGGCGAGGAAGGCGCGATCCAGGTGTTCCGCCCGATTGCCGGTTCGGTGCTGCTGCTCGGTGCCGTCGGGCAGTTGCAGTTCGAAGTGGTGGCGCACCGGCTGGAACATGAATACGGCGTCAAGGCCCGCATCATGCCCAGCCGTTTCCAGGTGGCCCGCTGGGTCACTTGCGAGGATGACAAAGAGTTGAAGCGCTTTATCGATGCGAACGATCACCGCATGGCTTACGACGCGGTCGATGCGCCGACGGTGCTGGTGGAATACGCGCCCGAATTGCGCGCCATCGAAGCCAACTGGCCGAAGATCAAGTTCCATGCGCTGCGCGAGCACGCCGGCTTGGTGTTCCAGAAGCGCTTGGATGGCTAAACGTCTTTCAGTCAGTCGCTGACGAAGCCACGGCGGATGAGAAAGCCCTCCCTGCCGGCGCTGCTGCTGGGTTTGGCCGCGCTGGCCTTGGCGGGCTGGTTGTTCGGCCCGGGCGGAACGGCGGTGCAGGTCGAGGCCAAGACTTGGCGCTTGGAAATCGAAATTGAAAAGCGCATCGCCGAAGCGGACTCCGGCTGGTGCGATGCCCTGCCCGCCGAGGCCGGCAACATCCAGCGCCGCTGGATCACCGACAGCACTGGCAGCTCAGAAAGCCCGGATAGATCCGGCAAGCGAGCAGCGCCAGCCGAACATTGCCGCTACACCCTGCCGCAATGGCGCGCCTTGCGGATGGTGCAAGCTGAAGGGCAGGCACCGACATCGCCGCGCTGGCCCGACACTTTGCTGAACGAAGGTCGTCCGCAAGACTCAGTCCGCCCGGCCCAGCTTGGCGACGAGCGGCTGGGCCTGCGCCGCGCCTTCTATGAAATCCAGCTGCGCGCCGCGTCGGGCCAGACCTGGAGCTGCCGCTTGGCGCTGCCGCAGTGGCAAGCCCAGGTGATCGGCTCAACCTTGCGCTTGCAAGTGGACCGCTACGGCGTGGCCAACTGCGCGAGCCTCTAAGAGCCCCAAGCAACACCCGTCAAGTCGCCGAGTCCGCCACAAATGGGTCGCATAAAAAGGTCGCACCGAAGGGTTATTTGCTGCATTGCAGCAGCGCATGACAGGCGGGCAGCCGTCATGCGATAGTGGCAACGCAGGCGGCCGCCGGCCCCGCACTCACGGAGGATTTGTCATCATGCAAACGCTGGACGTCATGTTCTCGATGAATCTGCTGACACCGGATCAGCACTCGGAAATCCGCGCTTGGACGCAGCAAGCCAAGACGCCCGAAAAAATCATGGAAATGCCCCCGCACCTGTGGCGCAAGCTGGAGCTGGCCTGTGTGCTGATGGGCTTTGATGTCGGCGAAGGCTCGGCTGCATGAGCGGGTGCCTGAAGACGTTCAAATTATTGGCGGCCGCCCTGCTGAGCGGCGTTGCCAGCAGCCAAGCGCAGACACAAACCCCCGCACAGCCCAGCCAGCCACCGTCCTTGCAAACCGTGGTCGAAGGCCTGGAGTCGCCTTGGGCCATGGCCTTCTTGCCGTCGGGCAAGCTGCTGATCAGCGAGCGGCCGGGCCGCCTGCACATCGCCGCGCTGGGCGGCAAGCCCGGCCCGGCTCTCAGCGGCCTGCCGGCCATAGCTGCCGGGGGCCAGGGCGGCCTCCTGGATGTGCGCTTGGACAGCGACTTTGCCCGCAATCGCACGCTCTACTTCTGCTTCACCGAGGCCGACAGCGAAGGCGGCAAGACCAAGGGCACGGCGCTGGCGCGAGCCAAACTCAGCGACGATGAAAAAGGCCTGAGCGAGGTGCGGGTGATCTTCCGCCAAATGCCCAAGTTGACCGGCTCGGGCCACTTTGGCTGCCGCATCATCGAAGCGCCGGACGGCCGGCTGTTCATGACGCTGGGCGAGCGCTTCACCGCGATGCAGCGCGCGCAGACGCTGGACAACCACTTGGGCAAGATCATCCGCATCGGCAAGGACGGCAGCGTGCCGGCCGACAACCCCTTTGTCGGCCGCGCGGGCGCGCTGCCCGAGATCTGGTCCTACGGTCACCGCAACCCGCAGGGTGCCACGCTGGATGCGCAGGGCCGACTGTGGGTGCATGAGCATGGCCCGCAAGGCGGCGACGAGCTGAACCTGGTGCAGCCCGGCCGCAACTATGGCTGGCCGGTGATCACCTATGGCGAAAACTACGGCGGCGGCAAGATCGGTGACGGCTTGAACGCCAAAGCGGGCATGGAGCAACCGGTGCTGCACTGGACACCATCGATCGCTCCCTCGGGCCTGGCCCTGCTGAGCAGTGCCCAATACGGGGCCCGCTGGCAAGGCAGCTTCTTCATCGGCTCACTGAAGTTCCGCCATCTGGAACGGGTCGCAGTGGACGCCGCCAGCCCGCCTCAAGTGACGGCGCGCGGCAAGGTGCTGGAAGACGTCGGCCGGCTGCGCGACGTGCGCGAAGGGCCGGACGGACTGCTCTACTTATTGACCGAAATGCCGGGTCAAGTGCAAAGGCTGGTGCCGGGGCGCTGAGGAAGATTCAGCAAGTGAAAACCAAAGCCTTCCGGATGAAAAATAGCACGGCCGGAGCTGCTTGGACGAGCAAGAGCGGCACCGAAGGATCAGCCCGGTGAGGCGTTTTGCGCAGGTCAAGGAGGAAGCCGCAGCCTTAGGCTGCGCTGGAGGACACGAAGCAAAATGCCAGGCCGGGCTGATACCGCGAGTACACCGTTTCTCCGCGAACGCCAGGCACCACCAGGGGCCTGAATTGCTCTGATGTCAAGGCTTGCTGCTGTAGTTCACGGGTACCCACGCATAGCCCTTGCCCTCGCTGCGCAGACGGCCGATGCCGGGGAAGGCGACATGGGCCAGAGCGACGAAATAGCCATTTTTGGCAGCGTCTGCAAAGGCTTTTTTGCGCAGCGGTGCGGCGGCTTTCGCGTCGGAATCAAAAGCAATGGTGACAGCCGGATCGGGCAGCTGCACTGCGG
>JBIIVZ010000384.1:0-3319 GCA_044339175.1 Roseateles sp. | reverse complement strand
CGGGCCGTCCCCGACCGAGCTTGACCAAATAGGCCTCGATCGCCAATTGAAGGCTGGCAAAGGCAGCGCAGGGGTAGATGTGCAACTCTTCGATCGGCCCGCCGGTCTCCATTTGCCAGGCAAAGCGAGCATTGGTGCCGCCGATATCGGCCAAAAGAATTGAGTTCGAATTCGGGGGCATGAGTGTTTGAGCGGGTGAGAAAACAGCGAAAGTAAGTGCGTTTGTTGCTGGACCTAACGGCGAAGAAACTGGGAGCGTCAGCATCGGAGCCTGCCGCCAAATCGACGCCTTTGCCAACATGTTGGTCAAGTCCGCTCCCGAAACCGATTTCGTACTGCTCCAACAACTAAAAGGCGTGCCCCAGCAGGTCTTGGCGACGCGGCATGTCGGCGCCCCGCCTAGTGCATGTAATTGCGGCGGCGGCGGATGAAAAGGCGATAACCGCGTGCAGTTGTTTGTGGCTCAGCGTAGCCAAGGCGTGGCTGTTCAAACAGTTGCTTTCGGCCAGCCAAGCCAGCATGGCCGATTGGAAGGTGTCGCCGGCGCCGACGGTGTCCACCACTTCGACAACCTGGGCTGGGACCGTAATTGAATGATTCCTCGAGAACGCATGCGCGCCTAGTGCGCCGGCCGTGATGACGACCAAGGACACGCCGAGTTCCAGCCATTCATCGGCGCACTGCCTTAAGGACAGGCCAGGCCGCAGGAACTCAAGGTCCTCGGCACTCAGCTTCAGCAGATGGACATGCCGGGCCATCCATTGCACTGTATCGGTCCAACGCGCCAGATCAGGCTCCACCTGCATGCGCAAATTGGCATCATAGGAAATGACCTTGCTCGTACAAGCCTGCGCGATCAGCCGGCGATGTGTTGAGGCCACCGGCTCAACCACCATCGAATAGCTGCCGAAATGAAGTGCGGCGACCTCATCACCGAGAGATGGCAGATGCTCGGGCAAAAGCTGCCGGTCGGCCCCGCCTGCGCCATAAAAAGCATAACTAGCAGAACCGCTGGTATCCAGGCTCACCATGGCCAGCGTGGCCGGCGCGTCCACGGTCACCGCATGCCGAAGGTCGACGCCCTCGACTTCTAGCGCCAGACGCAAGCGTTGGCCGATGAAACTGTTTGATAGAGCGCCTAAAAACCCAACGGCTTGACCGAAGCGCGCAAGGCCAATCGCGACGTTGAAGGGAGAGCCGCCCACATGGGCGTCCAGGGCCATTCCCGTGGTGGTGGCGCGCTGCGCAAATACATCCATCAGGGCTTCGCCACATACCAGGATCTTCATTTCTCGATGCTCTTGTGGTCAGTGAGGGATTCATGGCCGGGGCCTAGGCTCGCGACCAAGCTGGCAGCGAAGTAGCGCGGTTTATTCGCGGCATGAGCCAACCCAGCTGCGGGGTAAATGGCGCGCAATGCCTGATACACCCCATTGGTCCAGCCGAAACCGTCCTGCGTCGGGTACTCACCTCCTCCTCCGGGCAAGTCGCACTGAACGTTGTATTTCTCCACCAAGCGGCCGGTGGCGGCGTAGACACGCTCGACAGTACCTAGCCAGCGCCGTGCGATGTCGGCCGCCAGCGAGGCATGGCCGTAGTGACGCAGCCCGATGACGGCCATCCATTGCAATGGGGCCCATCCGTTGGGGGCATCCCATTGCTGGCCGGACTCGACCAAGCTTGTCGCCAGACCGTTCTGCATCAGCAGCTGATGGCGAACGGTGTGAGCGACGGCGTCGGCCTGCTGCTGATTCGCCATGCCCGTGAACAGTGGCACAACAGTGGCGGCGGTGAGTGCACCACGACCTTGGCCCAACTGCCAATCATGATCAACGTAGTAGCCCAGCGTCGGCGCCCATAAATAATGGTCGATGGCTGCGCGACGGCGCTCGGCGCGGGCCTTGAATTCGGTGGCTGTTGCGTTGTCGCTCAGTTCGGCAATCGTGCTCTCGAGATGCCAGAGCAGCGCATTCAGGTCAATCGGCAGTAAAGCCGTAGTCCCCGTGCTGGCAAGGCCGGTGGCCGATGTTCCGACGAACCATCGGCTGCTGAAGTCCCAGCCCGATTCGCAGCCGGCGCGCAGGTCACGGTAGACCTCAGCTGCTGGGCGATCCGGTCTGTTGCCGGCCGTCAGCACATCGTCCCGCATGGCCTCGTCACGCGGTAGATCGAGCTCATCCCAAAAGCGGTTGAGCAGGCTACCGTCAGGCAGTCGCACCAGATGGGAGCTGGCCTGGCCGGGCTGCAGTTCGGCTTCACCAGCCATCCAATAGGCGTGCTCACGCAGCATCTGTGGCAAGTATTGGGCTTGCAGACCGAGCGCCTCGGCGATCATGGCAAAAAATGGCGGTTGTGAACGACTCAGAAAATAAGTGCGGCTGCCGTTGGGGATATGGCCCAAACGGTCGATCATGTGGGCGAAGTTGGCAAGCATGGCCTCAGCTAAGTCGCGCCTGCCGTCGGCGAGCAGGCCCAGAATCGTGAAATACGAATCCCAGTAGTAGATCTCGCGGAAACGCCCACCAGGCACAACATAGGCATGCGGGAGAAGCAGTCGGCTGGGTTCGGCTGCGCAAGAGTCATCTGGCGGGCAGCTCAAGTTGGGCCAAAGGGCTCGGATATGCTCGGCAATCGAAAGCCGACCGCCGGAGTCAGGCGGTAAATCATCGACAGCCGGCAGCTCGAAATGCTCGTGTACGAACTCGCTCAACTTGAAACCCGGCTCGGCCTTGCTTGACAGGTACAGATCAAGCAGGGCGGCAGCGCCCAAGCGGCGCGGACGGGCGTCGGCGAAGGTCTTGCCATCAACGCACAGCGACTGCATCTGCACATCAATGAAAAGTTGCCCATAAAGCTGCTGCGGCGACTTCATGTCAGCCAGCACGCTTGCGCGGCTGCGCTTGGCCATCAGCGCGAAACACGTGCAGCGCATGTCTCGGGAAGTTCAGCGGCATCATGTTTCCAACAGCCACACTCTCGCTCAAAGTCTTTGCCAGCAGTGGCGCCGTCACACCAGGCAGCGCCAGATACAGCACCGAGTGTTCGCCCAGTGCCTCAACATGGGTGACCAGGGCTTGCAGTTGACCGCCATGCCCACAGACCACATGCTCCGGTCGGATGCCCAAGGTCACAGATTCACCAGATGTCAGCCCGTCAGGGCTTACATCGGCATGCAAGCGTTGGCCTTGCAGTTCGACCTCGACGCCTTGCTCGCTGATGGCCGTGACATGCGCGTCGAGCAGGTTCATTCCCGGTGTGCCGATAAAGCGGGCGGCAAACAAATTAGCCGGGTGGTGGTAAAGATCCATGGGTCGGCCAA
>JBIIVZ010000383.1:0-3327 GCA_044339175.1 Roseateles sp. | reverse complement strand
CGATCAGCGTCAACTGGGCTTCGCTCGCGGCGGCTGCCACCAGCCCGACCTTGCGGCGGCTGCCGGTGGACAGCATGTACATCGGCTTGGCCAGGTGCTCGGTCAAACCGAAGCCTTCGATCAGTGCGGCTTCTTGAGCGGCTTGCCAATGCGCAAAGCGGTGCCGGCGTGCGGCAAGCCAGTCCTGCGTCAGGATGGCGTCGCTGGCTTGATCCGCCGGGCTTTCAAAGCACAGCGTGTCGGCCCGGTGCAGCACTACACCGGCCCCTGCATTCAGCTCTCCCGCAATCAATCGCAACAAGGTCCGCTTGCCCCGACCGCCGCCGCCGCGCACCAGGGTCAAGCCCGGCCTGATGGCGAACGACAAGCCAGACAGCACCTCCAGGTCGGGATATGAAAAGGCGAGTCCATCAGCCTTGAAGCGGAGCAGCGGGGCGGACATGCCGCCGTCAATCAGGGATTCGGTCATAGGGTGTGGGCTGAAGTTGATTCAGCCATTCTCTGCGCGTCTTGCGCCGCAGCAAGGCGGGCTCGCCCACCGCGCCATGCCAGGCACAGCGAGCACCTGGCCCCGCTCAGTCTTTCCCTTAAAAATATTTTCTCTTATGTACGTTACCGAACTGACGTTCCTTACCTTGCGGGCCACGATGAATTTATTGATTTACTCAAAACTGACTGCGCGCCGGAATATTTCCGTCGGTGCAGCTTTTGCAGTGTCCTCTGAAAGGGATCAGTACCATGGCTTATCAAAGCATTAATCCAAATAACGGTGAAGTACATCAAACTTTTGAGACGATCAGCGCAGCGCAACTTGAAAAGTCGCTGGCCACCGCAGATACCTGTTTTAAGACTTGGAAAACAACCAGTTTCAGAGAGCGCGCTGCGATTACCCGCAGGGCAGCCAAATTACTGCGCGAGAAGGTAGATTACTTTGCCGAACTGGCTACCCTGGAGATGGGCAAGCGCATCGATGAGGCGCGTGGCGAAGTGCTCTTCAGTGCAGATATCCTGAACTATTACGCGGAGCATGCCGAGGAATTTCTCCAGCCCGTCGAATTGAATCCGAAGGTTGGCGACGCCCATATGGAAAGCAGCCCGCTGGGCGCGCTGTTCTGTGTCGAGCCCTGGAACTTCCCTTATTACCAATTGGCACGCGTCGCCGGTGCGCAGTTGATGGCCGGGAACGTGATTCTGGTGAAGCATGCGGGCTGCGTGCCGCAATGCGCGATGGCATTCGAGAAGCTGTGGATCGATGCCGGTGCCCCAGCCGGCACCTATACCAATCTGCTGATCACGTATGAGCAGTCCGACATCGTCATCGACGATCCCCGCATCAAGGGTGTGGCGTTGACCGGCAGCGTCGCGGCGGGCAAGGTCGTGGCGGCCCGCGCCGGGAAAAACCTGAAGAAGTCATCGATGGAACTCGGCGGCAGCGATGCCTTCATCGTGCTCGACGATGCGGACCTCGAAAAAACCATCCCCTGGGCAGTTTGGGGCCGGATGTTCAACGGCGGCCAAACCTGTTGCGCGGCCAAGCGTTTCATCGTGGTCGACTCGATCGCCGATGCCTTCATTGCGCAATTCAAGTCGGCGCTGTCCGCCTTGAAGCCGGGCGATCCGATGGACCCCAAAACCACGCAAGGCCCCTTGTCGAGCGAAGCCGCATTGCTGCAACTGACCCAGCAGGTCGATACGGCCGTGCAGCATGGGGCCAAGCTCTTGATGGGCGGCAAGCGCATCAACCGCCCCGGCTCCTTCATGGAAGTCACGATTTTGACGGACATCGAACCGGGCAACCCGGCCTACCGTGACGAGTTCTTTGGCCCGGTCGTTTCGTTTTACCGAGTCAAGGACGAAGCCGCCGCCATTGCACTCGCCAATGATTCCGACTTTGGACTTGGCGGCTCTGTATTCACCAAAGACGTGGCGCGCGGCAAACGCGTCGCTAGCCAAATTGATACCGGCATGATGTTCATCAATAACATCGATTGGACCGATGCTGAATTGCCGTTTGGTGGCATCAAGTATTCGGGTTACGGGCGTGAACTGGGCAATATGGGTATTCAGGAATTCATGAATAAGAAACTGGTTCGCTTTGCTGAACTCGACGCTCCGGCTTGATCGAGAGAATCAGTTCAGTCACGTGAAAACTGCGACGGCGTCGATGACACGGCCCGGCGCTGCGAACCAACTGATGGCGACGCTGCGCAAATTCGGCCCGCTGACAGTGGTTCGCACGAATAACCCTAAATCAAGGAGAAATACATGACGCAAAAAATGCACGCGGCTGTGGTCGAAGCATTCGGCCAACCGTTGGTGATGAAGGAATTGGCCATTCCATCACCGGGGCCGGGCCAGATTCTGGTGAAGACCGAGGCCTGCGGTGTTTGCCATACTGACCTGCATGCCGTCGATGGTGATTGGCCGCTGAAGCCGACGCTGCCCTTCATTCCCGGGCATGAAGCGATCGGTATCGTGGTGGCCCTGGGTGCCGGCGTGACGGCAGTGAAAAAGGGCGAACGGGTGGGGGTGCCCTGGCTGCACTCGGCCTGCGGACATTGCGAATTTTGTCTGGCCGCGCGGGAACCGGTCTGCGCCGATGCCCAGTTCGGCGGCTACACGCAGAACGGCGGGTTTGCCCAATACATCATTGCCGACCCGAATTACGTGGCTCACATACCGGCCAACTTGACGCCACAAGAAGCGGCACCGCTGATTTGCGCGGGTGTCACCACCTACAAGGGCATCAAGGAAACGCAAGCCAAGCCGGGCGAATGGATTGTCATTTCCGGCATCGGCGGCTTGGGACATCTGGGCGTGCAATATGCCAAGGCGATGGGCTTGTATGTTTGCGCTGTCGATATTGACGACGGCAAGTTGGCGCATGCCCAGCAACTCGGTGCCGACGCGATCGTCAACGCCAAGGCGGACGACGCGGTTGAAACAGTCAAGAAAATAACCGGTGGCGGAGCGCATGGGGTGCTGATCACTGCGCCGTCGCTGGTGGCGTTCAAGCAGGCCGTGGGCATGACGCGCAAGTGGGGCACCTGCGTCCTGGTCGGCCTGCCACCGGGCGAGTTCCCCACGCCGTTGTTCGACGTCGTGGCCAACTGCATCACGATTCGCGGCTCCTTCGTGGGCAGCCGCCTGGACATGGCCGAGGCACTGGCCTTTGCGGCCAAAGGTCAGGTCAAGGCGGACATCGAATTGCAACCGCTGGCGGCCATCAACGCTGTGTTCGCACGCCTCAAGAAGGGCGAAGTGCCGTCCCGCGTGGTGATCGATTTCACGGCGCAGTGAGCGAGCGGCCTGGGGTCCAGCCCTGCG
>JBIIVZ010000382.1:0-3329 GCA_044339175.1 Roseateles sp. | reverse complement strand
TCGCTGATGTCTCGCACCGCCTGCACGGCGGCGTCGGCCTGCTGTTGCAGCAGTCGCACGCGCTCCACAAACACCTGGCCCGCAGCGGTCAGGTAGACAGCGCGGGTACTGCGGTCAAACAGCGCCGCGCCCAGCGCAAGCTCGAGCCGGTTGATGACGCCGGAGACGGCCGGTTGCGACAAATGCAGGCGCTCGGCGGCCCGGCGGTAGTTGAGGGTTTCGGCCAGCGTCAAAAAGACGTCCAGCTCCCGGAGTGAGCAATTGATCAGCATGGGTGATCAATTTATCAAATATTGCGAATGGACGAATCAATCGCCTGTTTCTAGACTGCAAATCCAGACAAGAGCAGGAGACAAGCATGGTCGTCGATCCGACAGCGGACGCAGCAGTAAGAGCGACAGTGAACGCGAGCCCGCTGCCCGAGCGCGCCGTGGTGGTGGGGGGCGGCACGATGGGGGCCGACGTGGCGGTGTTGTTGCTGCGCGGCGGCTTTGCGGTCAGCGTGATCGAGCGCCAAGCCGAGCGCCGCGCGCTGTTGCGGGACTACGTGGCCGAGCGCTTGGCACCGCTGGGCATGGCTGAGTTGGCCCAGCGGGCTGATTGTTTGCAGCTGAGCGCCGAGCTGGCCGAGGTCGATTGGGCCAGCGCCGGCCTGGTGATCGAGTGCATCCCCGAGCAGTTGCCGCTCAAGCAAGCGCTGTTTGCCGAATTGCTGCAATGGGCCAAGCCCGATTGCTGGTTGACCAGCAACAGCTCCAGCTTCCCGATCAGCGCGATTGCGGCGGGCTTGCCCAGCCCCGAGCGCATGTTCGGCCTGCACTTTTTCATGCCCGCCCACTTGGTGCCGCTGGTGGAAGTGGTGCTGGGCCCGCACAGCGCCGAGGCCGGGGCGCAAGGCTTGTGCACGGCGATGCGCGGTTGCGGCCAAGTGCCGGTGATCGTGCGCAAGGACAAACCGGGTTTTCTGGCGAACCGGCTTCAGCATGCGTTGGCGCGCGAGGCCTTTGCCTTGATCGACGAAGGCGTGGCCACGGCCGAAGACGTGGACAAAGCAGTGCGTTTCGGCTTCGGTTTCCGCTTCCTGGCGGCCGGCCCGGTGCTGCAGCGCGACCATGCCGGGCTGGATGTCCATTGCGCCGCCGCCGCCACCATGTATCCGAGCTTGTCCAACGCCGCCGTCCCCAGCGCCGCGCTGCGCGACCGGGTGGCGCAAGGCCGCTTGGGCATGAAGAACGGCGCGGGCTTTTTTGAGTGGTCGCCCGAGCAGCGCCTGGCCGAACGGCAGCGCTACGACGCCCTGCTGAACAAGGGCTTGGCCCTGCTGGCCGATGAATTGCCGCCGCTGCGCCCAGCGGGTGCAGCTCGAAGTGCCAGCGGTACTGCAAAAAGGGAACAAGCATGAACGCAAGCGAGCTGATCATCACCGTGGCTCCGAACGGGGCTTACAAACAACTGGCCGACCACCCGCAAGTGCCGATCACTGCCGCCACGTTGGCGAGCACGGCCAAGCAATGTTGCGACGCCGGTGCCGCCATGCTGCACCTGCATATCCGCGATGCCCAGGGCCGCCACAGCCTTGATGTCGAGAGCTATCGCGAGGCCTTGCGCCAAGTGCGGGCGGCAGTCGGCGACGCGCTGGTGCTGCAAGTGACCAGCGAGGCGGCCAAGGTTTATCAAGCCCCGGCGCAGATCGCCATGGTGCGCGAACTGCGCCCGGAAGCCGTCTCGGTCAGCGTGCGCGAGCTGGATCAGCCGGCCATCGGCGAGGCCGGTCTGGCCGCGTTTTTCGGCTGGTTGGCGGCCGAGCGGGTGATGACGCAAGTGATCATTTATGACGTCGCCGATCTGACCCGCTGGCAGGCGCTGCGCCGTGCCGGCGTGATCCCCGATGCGCCGTGGTTCCTGCTCTTTGTGCTGGGCCGCTATAGCGCTGGCCAGCAGTCGTCGCCGCTTGATCTGCTGCCGTTTGTGCAAGCCCATACCGGGGGGGAGCCCTGGGCGGTGTGCGCTTTTGGTGCCACCGAACATGCCTGCATGACGGCCGCCGCCGCGCTGGGCGGCCACTTGCGAGTCGGCTTCGAGAACAATCTGCTGCTGAAGAACGGCGGACTGGCACCGGACAATCGGGCCTTGGTCGAGCAGGCTGCTGCCGTGGGCGATGGCCTGGGCCTGCGTTTGGCCACGGCGCAAAGTCTGCGCGAGCGCTTTCGTTAAATTGACCTAAACCAAACCATCGAGACAGGAATCGTCATGAACCGTCGTTTGATCTGCAAAACCGCACTGCTCGCGCCCTCCGCCCTGCTGGCCTTGCTCGGCCTGACCGCCAACGTGCAAGCCAACGAGACTTACCCGAGCAAGGTGATCCGCTTTGTCGTGCCTTATCCGCCTGGCGGCCCGACCGACCTGATGGCGCGCTTGTTGCAGGCCGAGCTGCAAACCCGCTTGGGCACCACTGTCGTGGTTGAAAACAAGGCCGGTGCCGGCGGTAACCTCGGCACCGCCGATGTGGCGCGCCAAGCGCCCGCCGATGGCTACACGCTGCTGCTGGCCGCCAGCGGCCCGATGGCGGTCAACCAGAGCTTGTTCAAAACGCTGCCCTACAACCCGCTGACCGACCTGGTGCCGGTGATACAGATTTCGTCCTTCCCGCTGGTGCTGGAAGTGCACCCCTCGGTGGGCGTCAAGACGGTCAAGGAGTTCATCGCGCTGACCAAGGCCAAGCCGGATTTGTTGAGCTACGCCTCGGCCGGCAACGGCACGCCGCAGCATCTGGCCGGCGAGATCTACAACAAGGCGACCGGGGCCAAGATGTCCCACATCCCGTATCGCGGTGCCGGCCCGGCCTTGAACGACTTGCTCGGTGGGCAGGTCAAGGTGATGTTCGACGTGCTGGGCAGCTCGCTGCAATACATCAACGCCAACAAATTGGTGGCGCTGGCGGTCACCTCGGCGCAGCGCAGCCCGATGTTGCCGAACTTGCCGACGCTGGCGGAGTCCGGCCTGCCCGGCTTCGAGATGACCGGCTGGCACGGCATCGTCGTGCGCGCCGGTACGCCGCCGGAGATCGTGAGCAAGCTCAACAAGGTGCTCAACGACGCCTTCGCCGAGCCGGTATTCCGCAAGAAGTGGGAGCAACTGGGCACGCCGGTGGTGGCCGGCAGCGCCGAGAAGTTCGGCCAGTTGATCCGCACCGAGTCGGTTCGCTTGGGCCGTGTGGTGCGGGAATCGGGCGCTACTGCCGATTGAGAGCTTGAGAACTTTTTACTGCGCGGCCGCCATGCGTCGTTGGGCGGTGCTCGGAATCCTCACGTACCTGAAGTACGTTCCGG
>JBIIVZ010000381.1:0-3331 GCA_044339175.1 Roseateles sp. | reverse complement strand
CGGCCGCTTGGCCCAACTTACCCACGCCCACCGCCCCCCCCGTCAGCGTGAAAAAGGACGGTTCATGAAATTGGCAGCCTTCAAACAAGCACTGCAACGCCTGAGCTGGCCGGGCTGGGCCGGCCTGGGCTGCCTGACGCTGGCGGCCGCTGCGCTGCTGCTGACGCAGCGCTGGGAAGCACAAACCAGCCAATTGCAAGCGCAGGCCGATGCCTTGCGCAGCCAACTGCGCAAGGCCAGGGCCGAAGGTGCAACGGCGGCCACCGCACCGGCCACGCCGTCGCAATGGCTGCAAGCGCTACCACCGGCCGCACTGCGCCAACAGCGGCTCGCCGACCTGCTGGAAATCGGCCTGCGCCAGGGGCTGCTCAGCGCGCGTACCGAACACCGGCTCAGCGTCGATAGCGCAGCCGGGCTGGAGCGGCTGCGCGTCAACATGCCGCTGAGCGGTGGCTACGCGCAGTTGCGCCATTTCATCGAAGCGGCGCTGCGCCAAGACCCGGCGCTGAGCCTGGACAGCCT
Organism: Roseateles sp.; assembly: GCA_044339175.1. Lineage (GTDB taxonomy): Bacteria > Pseudomonadota > Gammaproteobacteria > Burkholderiales > Burkholderiaceae_C > Paucibacter_A. Next base: position 2,809 of record JBIIVZ010000381.1, on the reverse strand, counting down.
GAAGCTGCGCCGCACCACACCGCTGGCCGCCGAGGTGGAGGCCGAGCTGGTCTGGTCGCTGCACGGCCGGGCCGATCCCACCGAGCTGCGGCTGAGCGGAACCCCACCATGACGACGCCGAACAAGCGCCAACTGACCCTGGGTGCCGCGTTGGCGCTGACGCTGGCCGCCACGCTGTGGCTGGCCGCCAGCGACGAGGCCGACAACCACAGCGCAGCGCAGCCGGTGGCCGGCAACAGCCGTGCGCCGGTGTTGGCTGCGGCGCAGCAGCCAACGCAGCCGCAAGCGAAAGCCGACGCAGCCGCGCCGCTCGATTGGGCACCGGTTGCCCGGCCCGCCTGGGCGCAGCCACCGACGGACGACGCTCAATTCGCCGCTTGGTCGCCGCCGCCGCCACCGCCCGCACCGCCGTTCGTCGCCCCACCGCCGCCGCCGCCCGCCGCACCGCAAGCGCCACCGTTCCCCTATCAATTGATCGGCCGCTTGGTCGAGGGGGATCAGGCGCAGATCTTGCTCGCTGGCCCCAGCAGCACGCTGGCCGTGCGCGTCGGCGACGTGGTGGACGGGCAATGGCGTGTCGACCAGATCAATGAACGTGGGCTGAACCTGACCTGGCTGCCCGCCAAACTGAACCAAACCATAGGCTTCCGGCCCAACTCATGAAGCAGCTCCACTCGATATTTGCGCCGCCGGCTGCTCGTCCGAGCCCACATCAACACCCACGCCCACACCCACGCTCACTGGCAGTCTTGGCGGCGGTCGTGCTGTTGAGCGCTTGCGCCAACCCGGCCTTGCGGCAAGCCGATGAGCTGGTGCGCAGCAACCAATTGCCGCAGGCCTACGAGCTGCTGGAAGAAGCGCGCAAGCAGGACCCGAACGAACACAATCTGCGCGCCGCACAGTTGCGCGTGCGCGGCCAGATCGTCTCGCGGCTGCTGATGCAGATCGAGGGGCTGCGCAGCGCCGGGCGCTGGGACGAAGGCCGCGAGGCGACCCAGCGACTGCGCGAAATGGACCCGAAACACCCGCGCTTGGCCTGGTTTGATGCCGAGCTGGAGCGCGGCCAGCGCCAGGAAGCCACGCTGGTCAACGCCCGCCTGCTGCTGCGCGAAGGCAAACTGGAGCGGGCCGAAGCGCTGGGGCGCGAGATTTTGGCCGAGTCCCCGCAGCACCCGGCTGCCCGACTGTTACTGAGCCAAGCGGCGCAAGCGCGGCCGCTGGAGGCGCAGAACACCGAGATGGGCCCGGCGTTCCAGAAGCCGGTGACGCTGGAGTTTCGTGAAGCGCCGCTGCGCCAGGTGTTCGAGGCGCTGGCGCGCAGCTCCAACATCAACTTCGTGTTCGACAAGGACGTGCGTGCCGACGCCAAGGTGAGCGTCTTCTTGCGCAATGTGTCGCTGGACGAGGCGATGCGCGTGGTGCTGTCCACCCAACAACTGGACCGCAAGCTGCTGAATGAAAGCTCGGTGCTGATCTTCCCCAACACCAGCGCCAAGCAGCGCGAGCACCAGGAGCTGATCACCCGCACGCTCTACCTGACCAATGCCGATGTGAAGCAGGTGCAGGCGATGGTGCGCACGATTGCCAAGGTGCGCGACATCCACATCGACGAACGCCTGAACCTGATGGTGATACGCGACACGCCGGAAGTGATGCGGCTGGTGGAAAAGCTGATCGCCTCGGTCGACCTGCCGGAGCCTGAGGTGATGCTGGAGGTGGAGGTGATGGAGCTGGCGACCGACCGGGTCGATGAGCTGGGGCTGAAGTGGCCGGATCAGGTGCAGTTCGGCCTGCCCGCCACGTTTGGCGGACAAACCAGTGGACAGGTGGAGCTCGGTGCCCGCAACAGCTTCCGAGCCACGGTGGCGAACCCGGCCGTGGTGGCGACGATCCGCGGCACCTCGGGCAATGTCAACATCCTGGCGAACCCGAAGATCCGCGTACGCAACCATGAGAAAGCGAAGGTCCACATCGGCCAGAAGCTGCCGGTCTTCACCACCACCACCAACTTCACCGGCAGCACGTCGGTGGCGGCCTCGGTGTCCTATCTGGACGTGGGCCTGAAGCTCGATGTGGAGCCGACGATTCAGCTCGACAACGATGTGGTGATCAAAGTGGGGCTGGAGGTCAGCAACCTGATCCGCCAGGTGACCGGCCCGGGCGGCACCACCGCTTACGAGATCGGCACCCGCATGACCTCGACCACGCTGCGCCTGAACGACGGCGAGACGCAGATTCTGGCCGGCTTGATCAACGACGAAGACCGGCGCACCGCCAGCGGCATCCCGGGCTTGTCCGGTATCCCGGTGATCGGCAGCCTGTTCGGGGTGCGCAATGAGTCGCGCGCCAAGACCGAGGTGGTGCTGCTGATCACGCCGCGCATCATGCGCAACCTGAACCTGCCGGACGCCGCGCTGACCCGCATGGCCGGCGGCACCGACGCCTCGCCGGGTGCCTTCAGCAGCTTGCTGCGCGCCAATGCCAAGGTCGGCGTGGCACCGACCGGCGGCAGCAACGCGATGCTGGGCAGTGGCAGCCGACCGGCGGCGCAGGGCGGCGCTTCGGCAGCAGCGCCCGTCATGGCCGAGGCCGACCGCGAGGCGACGCTGCTGCTCGACGTGACCCCGCAAGTGGCCGCCGGTGGCACGGTGGCAGTGACGCTGAAGAACGGCAGTGGCTTGACCATCAAGGGCGAGGTGGAGTTCGACCCGAGCAAGCTGCAGCCGACGCAGGCGATGGCCGGGGCGTCGACGGGCCGCTACCCGGTCGAGCTGGCACCGCGCGGCGACAAGGTGGTGGTGCTGCGCGC
>JBIIVZ010000380.1:0-3333 GCA_044339175.1 Roseateles sp. | reverse complement strand
TGGACTTGTCGCTGGGTCGCCGCTTTGGGTCAGCGATTCATTCGGTCAACCCGATGCAAACCCGCTTCACCGCAAGCCTGCATGTTGTAATAAGGGGTTTGCTGTCAGGACGGTGTTGTCAAGTCGATGCCTGCTGGGGCCACAGGCGCACCGTCAGCGCGGCCAACCCAGCAACCGAAGCCATCACGCACACGCCCTGCCAACCGAAGTGACCCAGCACCACACTGCCCAGCAAGGCACCGCTGGCCATGCCGGTGAACATGCCGACAAACAGCACCGCATTGAGGCGGCTGCGGGCAGCCGGTTCGATGCGGTAGACGATGGCTTGATGCGCAATCAGCGCCGCCTGCGCACCCAGGTCAAACAACACCGCGCCAAGGGCAATGACCCACAGCCGATCGGGCCCGCAAGCCATGGCGATGAAGGCAGCCGTCAACAGCGCGGCACCCAGGCGGGTGACCAACTCCGGGCCACGCCGGTCGGCCATCCGGCCGGCCAGTGGGGCCACCAGCGCACCGGCCGCACCGGCCAGCCCAAAAGCACCGGCCGCGCTGGCCCCCAAATGAAACGGCTCGGCATGCAGCATGACGGCCAGCGTGGACCAGAAGGCACTGAACGCGAGGCTCAGCAAGCCCTGCGCCACGGCGGCGCGACGCAGCGCGCTGTGTCGCCGCCACAGCGTCAGCAGCGAGCCGAGCAGCGCTGCATACCCAAGTTGGCTGGTCGGCACAAAGCGCGGCAAGCGCCAGCCCAGCACAGCGGACAGCATGGCGATGCTGACGGCGGCGGCAACAAACATGCTGCGCCAGCCGAAATGCTCGGCCACAAAGCCGCTGACCACGCGCGACAACAAAATACCCAGCAGCAAGCCGGTCATCACCATGCCGACCATGCGGCCCTGCTGCGCGTCGGGGGCTAACGTGGCGGCAGCCGGCACGAGGTCCTGCGCCAACGTGGCCGCCAAACCAATCGCCAGGCTGGCCGCCAACAACATGCCCAGCGACGGTGACGCCGCCGCCGCCAGCAGAGCCAACACCAGCGCGCCGGCCTTGCCCAAGATGATGCGGCGGCGATCGAACCTGTCCCCCAGCGGGGCCAGCAGCAAGATGCCCAGCGCATAGCCCAACTGCGTCAAGGTCGGCACCAGGCCGATGGCGGCGGGCGTGGCTTGGAACTCTTCACCGAGCACGCCCAACATCGGCTGGGCGTAATACAGCGTCGCCGCCGCCAAGCCGGCACCGACGGCGAGCAAGAGCAACAGCAGGGCGGGGAGTGGATTGGTAACCGGCGAATTCAGCGCAGTCTGGGCTGTTTGAGCTGTTTGAGCGTTTAGCTGGGGCATGGGGTTCAAAGTGACGCGGAGACAACCTCAGTGGGGCGGACTGCAAATGCGAACAAGGGCCGCCGCCGAGGTCATCAGGCCGTCGTCATCAAGCGGCCTTCTCCACCTGCGCATGCCGCGTGTACAAGAAGTCGATCACGGCCTTGCGGGCTGCAATGTAGATCGCATTTTCGGCCAACTCGACACGGCTGCGCGGACGCGGCAAATTGACCGGCAAAATCTCGCCGATCGTGGCGGCCGGGCCGTTGGTCATCATCACGACGCGGTCACTCAGCAACACCGCTTCGTCCACATCGTGGGTCACCATGACCACCGTGCTCTGGGTGCGGGCGACGATCTTCAGCAACTCGTCTTGCAAGCGCGCCCGGGTCAGCGCGTCCAGCGCGCCGAAGGGCTCGTCCATCAGCAAGACCTTGGGCTCCATTGCCAGCGCGCGGGCAATGCCGATGCGCTGCTTCATGCCGCCGGAGATTTCCTGCGGGCGCTTGGCGCTGGCGTGGCTCATGCCGACCAGTTCCAGCGCAGCTTCGGTGCGCAAGGCCAACTTGGGCTTGAACTCGCGCCGGCCGAAAACCGACTCCACGCCGAGGTAGACGTTCTCGAAGCAGCTCAACCACGGCAGCAACGAGTGGTTCTGGAACACCACCGCGCGCTCCGGGCCGGGCTCGTGAATTTCGCGGCTGTCGCACAACAGCACGCCGCTGCTGGGCTTGAGCAGGCCGGCGATCAGGTTCAGCAATGTCGATTTGCCGCAGCCGGAATGGCCGATCAAGGTGATGAACTCACCGCGCTGCACCTCCAGATGGATGTCGCGCAACGCATGGAACTGGCCCTTGCGGCTGGAAAACACCATCTCGGCCGCTTGTACTTGAATGAATGCGTTGCTCATGGCGGATCAGTCCTCGAAAGAGAAACGTTTGGCGATGGAAATCAGCAACCATTCCAGCGCCAGGCCGACGATGCCGATGACGAAGATGGCAATGATGATGTGCTGCACGTTCAGGTTGTTCCACTCGTCCCAGACCCAGAAGCCGATGCCGACGCCGCCGGTCAGCATCTCGGCCGCCACGATCACCAACCAAGCGGTGCCGACCGACAAACGCACGCCGGTCAACATATAGGGCAGCACGGCCGGGAACAAAATCTTGGTGATGACCTTCCACTCGGACAACTTCAACACCCGCGCCACGTTCAGATAATCCTCGGGCACCCGCTGCACGCCGACCGCCGTGTTGACCACCATCGGCCAGATAGAGCAGATGAAGATCGTCCAGATGGCCGCCGGGTTGGCGCTCTTGAACACCAGCAGGCCGATCGGCAACCAAGCGAGCGGCGAGACCGGCTTCAACAAGCTGATCAGCGGCGACACCATGCGGCTGGCGAACTCGAAGCGGCCGATGATGAAGCCGAGCGGTATGCCCACCACGGCGGCCAGGCCAAAGCCCAGCGCCACCCGCTGCAGCGAGGCCAGGATGTTCCAGCCAATGCCCTGATCATTCGGCCCGTTGCTGTAGAACGGGTTCGCGAACAGCTTGACCGCCGCCTCGAACGTGACCAGCGGTGTCGGGAAGCTGCCGCCCTTCAAGGTCAACAAGGCCCAGATACCGATCAACAAGGCGATGCCCAGCACCGGCGGCAGCACGCGCATCCACAGGCCCCACCAGTCATAGGGTTGGCGCACTTTGGCAGCTGAGGCCGGTTTTGCCGGGCTGGGTTTTTCGGCCACGGCAGGTGCCACGGGCAACAGCTCGACCGTGCGGTCACGGGGCGAATGAAATACGGCACTGACCATGATGGGGGGGGTTCCTGATGGACGGTTGCTAACTTGGGCTCAGAGGGCGCGGCGAAGGCTTACGCTTTGACTTTGAACGAATCGGCGTACTTGGCCGGCTCGCGCCCGTCCCAGACCACGCCGTCGATCAGCTTGCTGCTGCGCATCGCGTCCTTCGGCACATTGATCTTCAGCGCGCCGGCCGCTTCTTTGTACAGGT
>JBIIVZ010000379.1:0-3340 GCA_044339175.1 Roseateles sp. | reverse complement strand
CCGCGCTGCGCCACCACGCCAAAACCGGCACCGATCTCCACACCCTTGACCGCGTTGATGCCCATCATCGCGTAGGCAATGTCGGCATCAAGCTTGTCGAACAGCGGCTCGCCCAAGCCCACCGGCACACCGGTCGCTTCGATGCGGATGCGCGCACCGACCGAGTCGCCGGACTTGCGCAGCGCATCCATATAGCTTTCCAGCTCGGCAATCTTGCTGACATTGGCGGCAAAAAAGGGGTTGTTGGGTACGTGGTCCCAGCCCTCGAACGGGATCTCGATCTCGCCCAACTGCGTCATGCAACCCCGGAACTCGCAACCGAACTTTTCACGCAGCCATTTGCGGGCGACGGCACCGGCACCGACCATCGGTGCGGTCATGCGGGCCGAGGACCGGCCGCCGCCGCGCGGGTCACGCAGGCCGTATTTGCGCCAGTAGGTGTAGTCGGCATGACCGGGGCGGAAGGTGTCGAGGATGTTGCCGTAGTCCTTGCTGCGCTGATCGGTGTTCTTGATCAACAGGCAGATCGGCGTGCCGGTGGTCAGGCCTTCATACACGCCAGAGAGGATTTCCACCGTGTCGGGCTCGTTGCGCTGAGTGACATGGCGCGAGGTGCCGGGCCGGCGCCGATCCAGTTCCGGCTGGATGTCGGCCTCGCTCAAACTCAGGCCGGGCGGGCAGCCGTCAATCACGCAGCCAATGGCCGGCCCATGGCTCTCGCCAAAATTGGTGACACGAAATAATTCGCCGAAAGTACTGCCTGACATGGGAAACCTGGGTTGACTGCGAGCCACTTGATTCTAAAGCGGCCGCTTCCGCCGACCGGAAACCGGCCATTCAGAGCCGAAAGGCTGAGGGATAGGGCGGCTGAGGGACGAGGGAAACACGAATACCGATAGGTTGCTGCGAAGAGCGCGCGTGCTCTGGCCAAGGTTTGCGCTAACTGGGGGGTACTGATCGTTTCAGCCTGCTAAACCCAGAGTCGCTCGCTTGAGCAGTCGCGCGCCACCCAGGAATCCGCCCCATGAAGAACATCAAACTCGGCTTTATTGGCCTGTTGGCCCTGTTGACCGTTTTGTGGTGGATGGCAGAACCGCAGTTTGCTGTGCCCTACGAGTTCTTCAAGCTGCGTTCTGCCATGGTCTATTTGAGCGGCATCCTCGGCATCGGGGCTATGAGTGCCGGCCTGCTGCTGGCAAGCCGGCGGAAGTGGCTTGAACCCTGGTTGGGAGGGCTGGACAAAATGTACCGGCTGCACAAATGGCTGGGTATCACCGGTCTGCTCGCCTCCCTCATCCATTGGCTGTGGGCCAAAGGGCCGAAATGGGCGGTTGGCTGGGGCTGGCTGGAGCGCCCGCAGCGGCAACAGCGAGCCGAACCGGCCACCGGTGTGATGGCTTGGTTCAGCAACCAGCGGGATCTGGCCGAGCAACTCGGCGAATGGGCCTTCTACGCGCTCGTCGCCCTGCTGCTGCTCGCGTTGATCAAACGCTTCCCCTACCGCTGGTTTTACAAAACACACCGCTTGCTGGCCGTCGTCTACTTGCTGCTGGTGTTCCACGCGGTGGTGCTGATGAAGTTCAGTTACTGGAGCGTAGGCCTGGGGCCGCTGATGGCCTTGCTGATGATGGGCGGTACAGCCGCCGCGCTGGCCTCGCTGTTGTCCAGATTGGGTGCAGCGCGACGGGCGCTCGGCGTCATCGACGAATTGCAGCATTACCCCGACACCCATGTGCTCAAGCTGGGCGTCCAGTTGGGCAGCCACTGGCCGGGCCACCGAGCCGGTCAGTTTGCGTTCGTGACCTGCGACCCTGCCGACGGGGCCCACCCGTTCACCATCGCGTCGAGTTGGACTGGCGACGGCCGCATGTTTTTTCTGACCAAGGAGCTGGGCGATTACACCCGCAAGCTGTCACAGACGCTGCAACTCGGTGAGCCGGTCACGATCGAAGGGCCTTACGGGCGCTTCGACTTTGCCTCGAGCAAGCCCAGGCACATCTGGGTGGCCGGTGGCATCGGCATCAGCCCCTTCATCGCCAAGTTGCAGACCTTGGGCCTGTCACCTGATGAGCAGCAGATTGATCTGTTCTACAGCACCCAGCTGCCGGACGCCGACTTCATTGCCAAACTGCGAGCCGCTGCAGTGGCCGCTGGCGTTCGCTTGCATTTGATCGCGCCCCCGCAAGGCCGACTGGACACCGACAAGATTTGCCAACTCGTGCCGGACTGGGCATCCGCTGATGTGTGGTTTTGCGGGCCTGCCGAATTTGGCCGCAGCTTGCGCAAAGGTTTCCGCAACTTGGGACTGGGCGAGCGCGACTTTCACCAAGAATTGTTTGAACTGCGCTGACCACGCTTGTGCACTACGCCACGCCGCGCGTTTGAAGCCTCATCGCTCGGCTATGCAGCAAAAAGACGGTGTTCTCGGACAGCGGCGAGGCCAAAAACAGAGCGCTGAGGCCGCCGATCCTTCTGCCGCGCAGGGTCCTAGTTCCGCGACGGGTAGATTCCCGTCAAGGCAATGCAATAACGCAGGCCCAGCGCGGGGTTGCGGATATCCACCGGTTGGCTGCCGCCGCTGCTGGCCACGGTGACGGCGCTGGGGCCCATGGCGTCGGTGGCGTCAGTGCTGCTGTAGCTGTTCGAGCGGGGCAGTTTGGCCGACACAGCACCAGCAGGGCTGTCGGTGTTGCCCGCGGCAGCCGTGCCCTTCAGTTGTGCCGCATGCGTGTGGACAGGCATCTGCAAAGTGCTGAGCTGCACCGTCTCGGCACCCATCGCCTGGCCTTCGATCACGCTGTTCAAACCCGGGCCTTGGCCTGACCCCACCGGCACCCGGCCGCGCAGGTCGGGCAGGCTGAAGGTGCTCTGGCCGTTGCCGCCGTAAGTGGTGCCGAGCAAGGAAAACAGCGCGGTGTTCTGAGCAATGCTCAAGGTCTGGCCCGCCGCTTCGGTGTAGCCGCGCGGGCAGAAGTTGTAGGCCGCGATGCAGATTGTGCCCAGCATCGGTTCAGCCGAGCAGGTGGCGTGGGCCGACGAGGCCGCCAACGCCCCGCCCATCGCCACGCCAAACGCCACGCCCGCCTTCAGAACTCGCCTGGATAGGTTTGCCATGTCAAAGCCCTCAGTGCGGCGGAGTTGTCGAGAAAGTCCAGGGCGATTTCCGCCACCTCGGCCTGGACGACTGGCGGAACCGCGTCAAACTGCACGCCGTTTGAGCGCAACAAGCAACACCGCCAAGCCCACGCCAAGCAGCGCTGCGGACGCGGGCTCTGGCACCGGGCTGATTTGGTCGACCGACACAAAGGCCCTCAAGCCCGCCGAGAAATCTCCGGCGCTG
>JBIIVZ010000034.1:0-11682 GCA_044339175.1 Roseateles sp. | reverse complement strand
GCCCGGCCGGCTGGCCCCGAGGCCGCGCACATAGACCGCGCCGCCCTCGTCACCGCCGAAGGAACCGACCGGGTTGAAGCGCGACACCACCACGCCCGGCGTGCGGCGCAGGGCCGAAGACAGGTCCAGCGCGTTGAGCTCGCGGATCTGGATCTCGCCGACCTCGGTGCTCAGGGCGCCGTAGGCATCGATGCGGTTGAGCTCGATGACGGGCGAGCCGCTGACCTTGACCGGCGGCAGGGTCTGGGCCGGGGCCGGCGCGGAGGTCTGGGCGTGGCTCGTCAGGGCCAGGCAGGCCAGGGCCAGCGGGGACAGCGAAAGAATCATCTTCATCGGGGACTCCTTGTCGAAATCAGGTGATGCGCCTTGTGCCGCAGCCGCCGCCAGCCCAGCACCACGCCGGTCAGCGAGAGGGCCAAGCCCGCGAGGCTGAAGCCCAGCATCCAGGCGTCCCAGGCGGGACGGGCGTTGAGGAACTGCGGCAGGTCGAAGCTGTGCAGGAAGGCGAACAGCCAGCGCTCGCCGCGCTGGTGGGCATTGCTCAGTTGCACGATGGCGCCGCTGGCCGGGTCGAGTACGACCCAGTGGGCTTGCGGGTCGTCCAGCCGCAGGCGCAGGGCCGGCAGCGGCCGCTCGCGCTGGCCGGTCATCGTGTGGTGGTCGCGGCCGTAGTAGTAGGTGTCGAACTCGCGCAGCCATTCCTGCTCGACCACGCGTGCGCCGGGCAGCAAGCGCTCGGCCGCGGCCACCAGGGTGGCGGCGGGCCAGGCGGGCAGGCGCCGGCCTTGTGCATCGACGATGAACTGGCCAGCAACGGTCTGCACCAGCACCAGGGGCACACCGGCCACCCGGCGCCACTCGAGGCTGCGCGGCTGCTCGCCATCGGCGGCCAGCTGCGTGAGCACGGTGGCCGCCGACGGCGCATCCGCCGCGTTCAGCGGGCCGCCCGCAAAGGCGACGCGGTCGGGCTTGGGGCCGAGGGCCTCGAAGACCTTCCAGGGGTTCATCGAGAACAGGCCGCTCAGCACCCAGGTCAGCGCCAGCAGGCCGCCGACCAGGCCGAGAATGTGATGCCAGCGCGCCAGCAGGCCGCGATAGGGTGAGCGCGAGCCGCTCTTGTAGCGGCCCGTGAAGCGCCAGCGCCAGACGCCCACCACCAGGCCGCTGAGGCCCAGCACGCCTCCGGCCACCGACAGCCAGATCACGATGTCGGTCCACCAGGCGTTCAGCGCGCCGCCCCGGAAGATGTAGAGCCAGTGCAACCAGGCGCCGACCCAGCCCCAACTGCGCTCGGTGAAGCTGGCGTCGCGCACCACCTCACCGGTCGTGCTGCTGACGTAGAGCCAGCGCTTGTCAGCATCTTGCACGGCCAGGCGGTAGAGCGGCCGGTGGCCATCGAGCGCGCGCGAATGGGTCCAGGCATCCTCCTCGTCCTGGCCCAGCAGGTTGACCGCCGAACCCTGGGCGAACTGCGAGGCCGAGCGCAGCGCATCGTCCGGGCTTACGGCCGCGATTCGCTGCCCGTTGCGGGCATCGACCGCCACATGCCGCTTGCGGCCATCGCTGAACAGGTAGCGCGGCTGGCCGGCCACGCTGCTCAGCCGCCACTGGCTAGCCTTCTCGAAGCCCGAGGCCTTCAGCGCCTCGGGCAGCGGCACGCAGCAGCCCGAGGCCTGCAGCACCGGCAGGCCGCGCAGCTGCTCCTCCGGCGTGAGCTTGGGATAGCCCACGTAGAGCATCACCATGCCCGAGAGGAACCACAGGGCCATCACCAGACACAGCAGAATGCCGGCCCAGCGGTGCAGCAAATAGAGCCAGCGCTTCATGCTCAGAACCGGTAATCCAGCGCCACGCTCAAGCTGCGTGGGGCGCCCAGATAGGGCAAGCTGGTGTTGAGGTCGGCGACATAACGCTCATCCGTGACGTTATCCACTCGCGCCTGCAAGCTGGCTTGGCGGGTGATGGCCCAGTTGGCGCTCAGGCCCAGCACTTGGTAGGCGCCGTCCCAGACCGTGTTGGCGGTATTGCCAAAACGCTTGCCCACATGGCGCAAATCCAGCCCCAGGTTCAGCGCCTGCATGGCCTGCCAATCGACGGCCGCGCCGGCCACCCAGTCGGGCACATTGGCCGGCGTCATGCCAGCACGCGAAACCGTGGCGGTGCCGGCGGTCTCGACAAAGTTGTCGTAGCGTGCCCGTGTGTGGCTCAGGTGGCCGCTGAAGGCCCAGGCACTGCTCGGGCGCCAGCGGGCGCTGGCCTCGATGCCCTGGCTGCTCTGCTGCCCCACTGGGATGCGCTTGTTACGGTCGTTGGGGTCGGTAATGGAGAGGTTTTTTCGGGTGATGTCATAGACGGCGAGCGTCGCCGTGCCGCGCCCGCCGTCAAAGCCTAGCTTGCTGCCCAACTCAAACTGACGCCCGCGAGTCAGGTCGAAGTCGCGCAGCGCGCTGAAGCCGGCGGTTGCCAAGAGGCCGGACGGCGGATCGGCGGCGGTGCTGGTTTGCGCGTAAACCTGCCAATTGGCGCTCAAGTCCTTGACCAAGCCTAGCCGGCCGGTGAGCGGCTTGAACTCGGTATTGAACACAGCCGGATTGGTGGCCGACACGGCGCGGTGGTTGCGCGACTCCAGCGTGATGCGGTCCAAGCGCAAGGCCGTGACCAGGGCGAACCCGCCGCCGAGCACGGTGCGGTTTTCGGCAAAGGCGGCAAAGCCGTGCAGCAGATTGGTAGCCCCTGGATTGAAGCCCGGCGTCACACCGGGCAGTTGAAAGAAGTAAAGATCGTTCGGGGCATAAGGATTGGTCAGGCCGAAGGGACCGGCCACCGAGAGCGGGAAGCGGGTTTGACGGTTGTAGCTCCAGTCAAAGCCGGCTGCAAAGTCAGATTGCAAGCCACCGATTTGCGCGGCGTGGCTGAGTTCCATGCGGTTGCCCCAGACCTGCTGGTCGTGGCGCTGCAGCAATACATTGGACCGCTCGACTTGGCTGTTATTGTTCTTGAAGGTGTAGGTTTCAAGATTCTCGTAGTCGCGCAGGGCGTCGTAGTGGTAGACGGTGTTGCTGAGCCGGGTTTGGGCAGTGATTTGCCAGGCCAGGATGGAGCGCAGCCAGGTCACATCTTGCTGATAGCGGCCATCCACGACGTTGTAGTTGACCCCGAAAGTGCCCTTGTCGAACTGCACTTGCCCGGCCACCGTGTCGCCGGCGCCACGCAGCATGGGCGTGCCCCAATACGGCTGCGTGACCTTCTCGTGCTGGCGCTCGACCGCCAAGGTGTGGCTCAAACCGGCGGTGATAGGTGCCAGCCAAGAGGCGGCAATCTGCCAGGCCGCGCGGTCGCTGCCCTGTGTCCAAAGCGCATCCTGGCTGTGGTTGAGCTCCAGGCGCAAGACTTGACCCTTGTCCGCCCCAAGCCCGCGCTGCAGGCTGGCCGAGAGCTGTTGGCGGTCACCCATCGCCAGTCGCACGCGGCTGAGGTCGCCGCTGTTGTCGGCGACCTTGGTGATGACATTGAGTGTGCCCCCGACGGCGCCTGAGCCATTCAAGAAGCTCGAGGGCCCGCCGATCGCCTCGACCCGCTCGACGATCCAGCTGTCCACAGGTCGGGCCGCAATCGCGTCGTATTGCACGCTGATGCCGTTATAAAGCTGGGACAGCGAGCCTGAGCCGAAGCCGCGATAGAACACCGAGCCGGCCGAGCCTGGTGGATCGGAGAAGGTCACGCCCGGAACGCCTTTGAGCACCTCTTGGGTATTGCTGGCGCCCCGCGCTTCGATGTCGGTGCGGTCGATCACGGTCACGCTGGCCGGCGTTTCACGCAGTGTCAGCCCGAGGCGCGAGTTGCTGCCGCCGGCTTGGTTCAAGCCGGCCGCGGCGGCGCTGCCTGTGATCAACACGGGCTGCAATTGAGTGGCTTCGCTTTGCGCGCGGGCATTCAAGGACAGGCAGCTCAGAGCGGCCAAAGCCAAAGGGGAAAGGCAAAACTTCATGGTCATTTTCTTACGGCGAGGGAAAGGCCGGCTTCAGGCGCCAGCGGGTGGTTCTGGGCAAGCGTTGGCTGGCCCGGACTAGGAGATTTGAGGGGCGGAACTGCGGCCAAAGGCCACTACAAGCCGCCGCAACGAGCACAGATCGAGGCAGTGGCGCTGGCCAGGGGGAGCAGCGCCGCGCCAAATGCCGCCAGCAGCGTGGCCGGCCCCACCATGGCGCGCAAGACGGCGTCGAGCTCGGCAAAGTACAGGGTGTTGATGTCCAGGTCAGGTGTGGACAAGGGTGCGGCACGGTCGGCCCGCGCCGCTTTGGGCGCAGGGCTTAGGGATTGATTCATGATGGCGGGCCTCTGAACCCCTTGCCGGCTTTGGCGCGGCAGGGGTGAGCAAAAAACAGCTTGGCTGCGAGGGCGTCAGCACCCGCAGCGACGGTCTTTACAGCTCAACTCAGCGTGGTGGCGCGCGCGCTTGTGCGCTGGCCCAGGCGAACAAAGTTCGCGGTGCGAGCAAGAACAGCTCGGGCACTTGAAACTGCAGGTCCAGCAGCGCAGGGCTGGCCGGTGGCGCAGGCGGCATACCCAGGCTCGTGCTGTGCAGCGAGCAGTAGGGGCAATGCTTGAGCAGATGCGAGCCGGGTAGCTCGCCGTCGGGCGACGTGCGGCTCTCGCTGTCATCCATCGCGACCGCCACCAGCTTGGCGCCGTTCACGCTGCAGACTTCCATCCAATTGGTGGCCGGGGCGCGCAGATTCAGCGCATGTGAAATCGTCGGCGCAAGCGCAGTCAGCAGAATGGCGAAGGACGCGATCCATGCAAGCAAGCGTTGAGCGCGGCGACTGATTGGCATGGCGCGCATTCTAAGACCAGTCAGCCGGAGCTCATGCGCGCTGACGTAAGTCTCAAGGAGGAGGGTCTATCCCGGATTGAAGTAGGCTCATCGCAGTGGAGTGCCGCACGACATGCGGCGACACCGAGATCGCCTTGAGTTGCGCGTGTTTGTCCGACGCCACCTCTACAGCCAGCTTCAACCGCTGGGCAACGTTGGCCCGAGTCATCGTCCGTCCGTCCCGCGTGGGCAGCAGCGGCGACTCCTGGCGCAACTGCGGATTCAAATGCAGCCAGTCGCGCACCGCCCGAGCTGAGCTCTTCCGCATCGGAAGCGTGAATTGATCGAGCCAAGGCGAATACCCGCAATGGGCACTTCGCCGTCGCTGGGAGCCTACCTAACTCGTACTGAACCAACCCGCTTCGGCTGGCCAGCGCGAATCGGAATAGGCCACATTCAATCGGAACAGGCGGCAAGTTTGGTCCAGAATGCATTTATACCAATGACCTACTGTGAATCGGCCCTAACTCATTGATTTACAGTGACTTCGCACCGATGTAATCTTCCGCAATACGCGCAAATTTCTTTGCCAAACGACGACGTTCTCGTTTTGGTGGGCCCTTTTTGTTGCGACTGCCGGATTCGGCAATCTCGCTAATGCCGTTGCCGACTGAATGGAGATCCACGGCAGCCCACCTCTCCTTTGGCTGAAGTACTTTGAGGGGGTGAGAGTGCAGAAAACTCTTCCGGGGCGGCAGATTCGAGGCGTTACCGATCAAGCTGACTTTGACCTTGGCACGTGGCCAACGCCAGACGTGGGCGCTTTGTCCAAGGAAGCGCAGAAAGCCTACCTTGCCCGGAAGAAGGCCGTCGAGATGTGCATCGACGGCCACGCGGACGAAGCCATCAAACGCCACTGCGGAATTGGCCTGAAACAGTCCACCAGACTGATCAAGGAGCGATGCGTGGTGGCCCATGACGACGGCGGGATTTACGGCTATCGTGGGCTGGTCTATGGCACCCGGATAAATCAGTACACCCGCAAGAAGCCGGTCAATGTCGACGCGTTCGGGCGCGGTGGGGCTGGCGCAATGAGGTCGCTCCTAGAGCTCGATCCCGAATTTCGAGAGAAGCTAGACCGGAAGATCCTGTCGAGCGCACCTAAAGGCGTCCTAACAGAAGTGAAACGTCCTCGAAAGGTACTTTGGGGATGGTTCCTGGATGAGCTTCGAATACGCGGCTATGAGATCAAGGGTGACTGGCCGTTCAACAGGGAACTACCCGACGGCTACGGTGCTTTGAATCGCTACTCCGACTCGCTATTGAAGCAGCATCCGCGGCTGATCGCAAAACAGTCGGGCGGCGAAACTGCCGAACGGAAGTTACGAGCGAGCGACGGCGTAGATCGACCGACAAACCGTTCCTTCCAGCGCGTGGAGATGGATGCGCACAAGCTTGATGGCCGATTTTGCGTGCTAATACCGGATGGCCGAGATGGCTGGGTACCCCGCATCATCCACCGGCTGTGGGTCACCGTCATCGTTGAGACCTATTCCCGAGCGGTGCTCGGCTACTACCTAAGCATGGGACGGGAGGTGCTGAAGGAGGATGTCCTGCGCGCCATCAAGCGTGCGCTTACAGCTTGGGTACCGCGGCCCGTCACCTTTGGCGACATGGCCCTAGCAGAGGGGGCTGGCTTGCCGTCGATCCTTGGAGACCGCTTCGTTGGGCTGTGCTGGGAAGAAACCAGCGTGGACGGTGCGCTGGCCGAGAGGTGCCGCACCGTCAGGGAACAACTTCGGGATGTGGTGGGCTCCGAGATGCTTGAGCCCAGCAACAGCTTTGCGGTTCGACGAAGCCTCGATGATCGTCCGTTTGTAGAAACATTCTTCCGAACTCTGGGTGATCGTGGACTCCAGCGGATGTCTAACTCGACGGGCCCTTCACCGACGGGCCGCAAGGTGGAGGATCCAGACGCCGTGGCTGTCGCCAGCGAGTTCCAGTATGAATATCTGGAAGAGTTGCTTCAGTGCCTGATCTGCAACTACAACGCGACCGAGCATTCATCGCTGGGATACCGGTCGCCGCTTAAAATGCTGCAGTACCTTGCCGACCGAGGCATGTTGGCGGAGCGAAAGGCGGATCCGAACCTCGTGCAGGGCCTGCTTACCTACCGGAAGCTTTGCACTGTCCGTGGGGGCGCAGGGGAGGGGCGATCACCGTTCATCAACTTCGGCGGCGCCCGCTACGGAGGCCCAGCCATCAAAGATCGCGAGGACCTGGTGGGCAAAAAGGTCTGGATGATCAACCATCTCGAAGACGACTCACGAGTGGCTCGCTGCACCATGACATCCGGCAATTTGGTAGGCGTTTTACGCGCAGCGCCGCCCTGGGACAAACTGCCCCATAGCTTGGCAGTTCGTAAGAGCATCCAGAGCCTCCAGGCCCGCAAGCGATTTGCCGGCCTAGGCACTGACGCAATTCGAGCCTTCATGAGCTTCGTGGAGGCACAACCAAAAGGGAAACTGCCGATCCACCCGACGTACTTGGAAGTCAGGCGAATATTGGGGCAGCAAGCGCACAATTTCGAAGGCGACCGCGCCGCTGAGCGCGCGCTGCGCGCCTTAGAAGGCAAGGCCGACACTGGTCAGACAATGGAGGTCGAGGCTCGCTTGCAAGCCGAGTCACTTCAGGATGCAGTGGCAACTCCAGCGAAGGCGCCACGCCCCGGAGTCAAGAAGTCCGTCTTTCAGTCGAAGCCCGCAGTAGACGACAACCGTCCGCTGCCCACTAGACGCTTAGCTTCGAATTGATGCGATGAGACGGCTACCTTCCCATGTCAATCGCAAGCATCCGATCGTCACGGGAAACTATGCAATCTTCACCCCCGCAGTTGATGCATTCGTCAGCAAACTCGGCGACTGGATAGACAGCAAGGTCACCGGCGCCTACGTGTACGGGCCATCGCGATATGGCAAGACCCGAGCCATCCAATTCTTTCTTAAGCAAATTCTGAAGGAACGCTTCGGTGGTCCGGTACCGATTCACGTCTGGGGCAGGCCCTTCACCCAGAAAAACCCGTCAGAACTCTACATGAGCATGCTCGACGGCTTTCACCACGCGTACGGCGGCAAGCGTGCCGCGGCCAACGAGCGTCTGAACTTACTGCTGGAGTATTTCCTCTCGATCTCTGACCAGTGCGACACCAATTTCGTCTACTTGATCGTGGACGAAGCGCAAGGCATGACCACACAGGAGTGGCTCTGGCTCTTGGCCCTGCAAAACAAGCTGGATGATGAGGGCTACGCGTTGTCGGTCTTCTCGGTCGCCTCACATCAAATGGCCTACGAGTTCGATCTTTTGGCTCGCACCGGGAATCCGCACGTTGGGGCGCGGTTCCTCGTCGATCATTGGACCTTTCCAGGCGTCCAATCCGTCGAGGAACTCGAATTCATCTTGAACGGCTACGATGTCGATAGTAAGTGGCCCCCCGACGGAGGGGCCTCGTATCTGGAGCACTTCGCACCAAAGGAGTTCGAGCGAAACCGGCGGTTGGCCGCCTGCGCGCCGGTATTGTGGGAGTGCCTAGTTGCCCTGCTTCCCGAGGGACTTGAGCTCAAGTGGAACTTCCCGATGAAGCATGTCGCGCTCGCCGCAGAAGACGTGCTCGTTGAACTCGCCTTTGGCGCCGACTGGGAGCATGTCACGTCCGCGAAGAGCTGGATTGACGCGTTGACCAAGCATCGGCTCGCAGACCACATGCGAGCTATCAGCGTGGATTTGTGACGCCATGCAAACTGGGAACCTAACCCTCAGGAGCATCGAACCGCCTAGTGCACAAAAGGCACGTTCCCGCTATACGTGGCGCAGGGGCAGCATCCCGCCGTTTTCCTCGCTATGGATTACAGTCCTGCGCTTTTCGCTGCTTAATCGGCCTAAGTTTGATTCGCTCAACGAGGATTTGCAGGGGCAGGAGGCAGCCCGGATGCGCCGCTCCATCAAATTCGGCAGCGATCTCCCATGGCCACTGCACAGAACGATAGACCTTTCTTCGTTCGCGAAAATGCTCGATGAACCTCTGGAGGCTTTTCGTTGGGCGTCGGTGGGCGACTTTCCTCAAGGCATTCAGGTTCTCTTCAGCAGGAACACCAAGGTCTGCCTATCCTGCATGGCGCAGGGCTTTCACACCGTCATCTTTTCGGCTAGATGTATCCGGTGCTGCCCCCATCATGGCGATATCCTGATCTACAACTGTCCAGACTGCGGCAGTTTGTTTGATGACAGAACAAAGCCCAGCAGCGACCTCGCTCCCCGCATCTGCAAATGCGGCCGAAACTGGCTGAGCATGCGTTTGGCCAGAAATCCGCCGTTCGACAAAGACCGCGACGAGGCAATGAATGATGTGGTCAGATGGGCCGAAGATGCCGGCAGACGATGCTGGACCTATGTGCCGACGTGGCAAATTGCCGAGCATCAACTGAAGGTTGACACACTCGAGGATCACATCGAGCGATGGCGCGTCGAGTTAGATAAGCCTATTCCTGATTGGTTGAGCCTGCGCCTGCACGACAAGCCTGCTGACCCTTCCCTTGTTCGGTACGTCGCGCACTCAGTGCTCAAGCCGTCGAGCCTTGCCAGACTGCAGGGCGCCGGCACAGCATTCTTCTCGAAGACACCACAGGTTCTGCCTTGGGAACTCCGGCAGGAGCCGTTTAGGATCTTCAAATGCATTCGCCGCTATCTCGTGAACCATGTACTTGGCAATCGAATAGGTCTTATGGTGTGGGTGGGGAAAAACCTGTCCGCGCCGGAGTGCAGGAGGCGCGTGAGCACGGAGCGCCACGTTCGAATCGCCTGGGCGGTGCTTTACTGGATGCAGTGCTCCCATTGGGGCGAGACCAGCGCCAGAACTTGGTTCAAAAAGCTACTCGGCGGCTCAATGTCCCCCAAATGGAGCAACGATCCAACCCACCACTGGACACGGTCGATTCAGGACCATATCGTGGTCCACAACGGTACTGAGTGCGAGGCATGGATCGTCAATTGGGTGAATGTGTCCGCAACACTGGACGTCTGGCCAACGCAGGAGGATCTCCAACACTACGCGACCAATGAAAGGTTCTTGTGCCCAAGACAGCCCACGCACCGGCCACCCCTGCAATGGTGGTCATGGCTCGGGGAGGACGGGCGACTGACGTTGGGCATATACCGACGTCGTCCTGCTTGGTGGGAGCCGGCGCGACGGATCTCAAAGGAAGACCGAAAAGCTGCATTTGACAAAATCCGCATGGGACACTTGCAGGCGCTTCTGGACGTCATGAGCGGGCCGGTCATTCGTCATTGTGATGACGGAACTTGGCGGGTCGAACAACGGCGGGACTTTCCCCCTGGCGCTGATCTGCGTCGTTCACGCCTTTATGCCGGCGTTGGGCGGGCTTCTCGGTTCGGCGTAGGACTCGATCCGAGCGCGGTCGCCGACCCCAAAGCACCTTGGTATGTAAGAAGCCTGGACTATCCTGTTTGCGTGACCTCCGAGGACATCAAGTCTGGAATCCACAAACTGAAGCTGGCAGTGGGCACGTATGTGAAGATCATGTTGTTACAACCAATCACCCAGGACTGATTGGGTTCTGCCACCGAGTACTCGAGTTGCAGGTGGGCACCTCGGCACAAGCCATCGGGACTGAGTCCTCGCTGAACCGTCAAGTCTGGTGGGAACAAATTCTAGAAAAAAGTAGGAACAAAATTTAGAAAATGGACGGGGTCTTGAGGGTGCAAAAAATTTTTCACTCTAAACAGCACATGGATTATTCCCTTAATTCATGTACAGTTAAAATCACGGTAACGCCCCAAGGCCAAAATCAGGCAAGGCCAAAGCAAGCAAAAACCAAGGCCTGACAAGCACTTAGGGCGAGGCCGCAAGCCCCCAAGCCCGGCACCGACGTCCAACCGCCCTGTCCCTCCACACCGGCATGAACGCCAACCACCGACACAGGAGCCTGCTGCCATGAACCAAACCCTTGCAGACGAAGAAGATGGCGGCGCGCCCTTGGCCAGCAGCCACAACGCTGCGGCCGACCCAGAGGTCACACCTTCAAAACCCCGCCGCGGCCGCCCCCCCGGAAAGAAGGCCCGTGTCGCGGCGGAGCAGCTTAGAGGACACCACTTCAGCTTCGTGCGGGCGGCTGTTGAGGGCGTGTCTTTGCGCCGAGCCTGGCAACACTACCTGGCCTTCGAAGGCGGCCCGGACGACGAACGCCACTTCGCCGCCAGGCTGGGGAAATTGCAAACCCTCATCCACCAAGCGGCCAGCGACCGCGGCCTGGGTGCCCAAGCACATCGCGCCTTGGCCAGATTCTCAACGGCCGAGCTTGAGGCGGCGACGCCACGGGTCCCCGCGGTTCAAGTGACCCAGGCGATGCCCGTCATTCCCAATCTGGACGAATGGGTCAACCAGCGCTGCGAAGAACTAGGCATCGACTGGGACTATCAAATCCAAGCCGACTGGCTCACAGACTACGAAACCGCCTTCGGGCTAGACCAGCCCGCGCCGCCTCAATCCGCCAGCATCGCCTTGGCCGAGTTGGAGCGCCCTACCCTCGCCTCCCCTGCCCTACCCCCTCTTCAGGACCAGCTTGCCTCACTCAACGCACTGGCCTCCACCCTCGCCCGAGGTCCCGCCCTGAGCGACCCCCTGAGCAGCTGGCTGTCGGCCGATCTCACCAGGCGCCTCAACCAGGTCGGCGCCCTCACCTTGCAACAGCTGATCGGCTTCATCAACTTGCACCACCACCGCTGGTGGACCCAGGTGCCCCGCCTGGGCCAAGCCCGCGCGGACCGCATCCTCGCCTGGTTGATGCCGCTGGCCG
>JBIIVZ010000378.1:0-3351 GCA_044339175.1 Roseateles sp. | reverse complement strand
CGGGTCGCGAAGGCGGCCGCCAACTTGGCGGTGGTGGTGGTCTTGCCCACGCCGGTCGAGCCGATCAGCGCGAACACGCCGCCCTGCTCTTCCAGCGCCGGGTTCTTCTCATCGGTCAGCAGGTTGCGAGCCAGCACGTTGGCGGCCCAAGTCAGCTCGTCGGTGAGTTGGTCGCGCATGTCTTTGCACTCGGCCGGGCAGCCCTCGACCAGCTTGCGCACCAGCGCAGGCGAGAAGCCGATTTCCAGCAGCCTTTGGGTCAAGCGGGCCTGCGCCGGCTGGCGCTGGATTTTCTCCATGAAAGCCATGGCACCAAAGCGCTCTTCGATCAAACCCTTCATCGAGCGCAGCTCGTTCATCACGTCTTGCTGATCGCGTCGGCCACGGCCTGCTCGGTCGGCCAAATCACGCTGTACACCCGCGTCCTCGGTCTCGGCCAGGTTGGGCAAATCGCCCTGGGCATTGGCGCTGCGAATCTCATCGCGCAGGACGGGCGGCGCACGGCGCACCGGCACTTCAGGCCGGGCGGGCCGCTCAGGCTCCTGCTCAGGGCGGCGCGGCTGCATCGCTTGCAACGCGGACTGGGCGCGTTGCTGGCGCGCCGCGTTCAGCGAGCTGACGCCTTCGTGGTCCATCGGCATCGGCTCGGGCTCGGCAGGGGCCTGGAGCTGCACACCATCGATTTCG
This sequence comes from Roseateles sp., assembly GCA_044339175.1. Lineage (GTDB taxonomy): Bacteria > Pseudomonadota > Gammaproteobacteria > Burkholderiales > Burkholderiaceae_C > Paucibacter_A. Next base: position 2,664 of record JBIIVZ010000378.1, on the reverse strand, counting down.
GCCTGGCGGCGGCGCAGCACGCGCTCACGCACATAGTCCTGGAACGACAGCGTGCTCATGGCCAGCGTCTGCACGTCCTGCCCGACATCGTCGGCCGTATTCGATTTGACCCGGTCGGCCGCGCCGGCAAAGCCGAAGCCCGGCTCGTTGCGCTGCGCGGCGCGGACGGTGAAGGCACGCGGCGCGGGCGCAGCGGCGGCACCTGGGAGCGCGCCTGCCTTCGCTTGCGCCTGTGCTTGTGGCTGGGCTTGAACGCGGCCGGGTGCATTGACGCGCGGTGCCGTCGCATGCGCACGCGCGATCTGGGTCATGCCTTCGGGGGCCATGGCCAACACCACCACGCCTTCGGCGCAGGGTTTGTTGGACAGCACCACCGCATCGTCGCCAAAGGCTTTGCGCACCAAGGCCATGGCCTCGCGAGAATTACTGGCGGTAAAGCTCTTCACGTTCATGCCGTGCCTCCAATGACCGAACCGATGCGTATGGAATGAGTTTCAGGAATTTCGCTGTGGCCCAGCACCTTCAGACGCGGCGCAGCGCGGCGCAGCAAACGGGCCATCGGGGCGCGGATCAGGTCAGGCACCAACAAGCAAGCGGGGATGCCGCGATCTTCCTGGGCCTGCGACATCTCGGCGGCGCTGCGGGCCAGCGTGTCGGCCACGCCTGGGTCCAGCGCGGCACCGTGCGGCGAATTCAACGCTTGCGTCACCAGACGCTCCAGCTCCGGCTCCAGCGCGATCACGTCCAGCTCTTTCACTGCGCCGTAGATCTGCTGCACGATGGCCGGTGCAATGTGGGTACGGATGCGCTTGGCCAGCTCGCTCGGGTCGCTGATGCTGCCGGCGTTCTCGGCAATGCTTTCGACGATCGAGCGCATGTCACGGATGTGCACACCCTCTTCCAGCAACAGCTGGAGGACTTTTTGCAGTGCGGCGATGCCTAGCATTTTGGGGATCACGTCTTCAATCAGTTGGGGCGCTTGTTTGGTGAGGTGTTCGACCAGCGCTTGGGTCTCTACCCGGCCCAGCAGCTTCGCGCCGTGAACCTGCATCAAGTGTGAAAGATGCGTGGCAATCACGGTCGAACAATCAACCACAGTAAATCCCGCCATTTGCGCCATTTCACGCCGCGAGTCGTCAATCCAGACCGCCGGCAGGCCAAAAGCGGGGTCGGTGGTCGGGGTGCCGATCAATTTCTGCGTCGCGTGTCCTGGGTTGATGGCCAGCCACATGCCGGGGAAGGCCTCGGCCTCGCCGACCACCGCGCCGCGCAGCGACAAGCGGTATTGGCTCGGCCGCAGCTCCAGGTTGTCGCGAATGTGCACGGACGGCGGCAAAAACCCGACCTCCTGCGCGAACTTGCGCCGCACGCCCTTGATACGGCTGAGCAGATCACCCTCACGGTTTTTGTCCACCAGCGCGATCAAGCGGTAGCCGACCTCCAGCCCCAGCGTGTCCACCGGCACCAGGTCGTCCCAGCTGGCTTCGCCATTCGGTTCAGGTGTCGGCACCGCGTTGGCCGCCGGGGCCAGCTGCGCCAGCCGCTCCGCTTGTTGATCACGGGTGCGCAGCCACCAGGCCAGATAACCCATGGCACCGGAGATCATCAAAAACACCAAATGCGGCATGCCAGGGATCAGCCCCAGCAGGCCGATCACGCCGGAGGTGATGGCCAGCGCCTTGACCGAGCCAAAGACTTGGCGGCCGATCTGGCTGCCAATGTCTTTGTCCGTGCCCACGCGAGACACCACCATTGCCGCCGCCACCGAAATCAGCAGCGCCGGGATCTGCGCCACCAGCGCGTCGCCGACCGCCAGCAGCACATAGGTGTCGGCCGCCTGGCCGGCGCTCAAGCCGTGCTGTGCCACGCCGATGATGAAGCCGCCGATGATGTTGATGAACAGGATCAGCATGCCGGCCACCGCGTCGCCGCGCACAAACTTGCTCGCACCGTCCATCGAGCCGAAGAAGTCCGCCTCGTCGCCCAGCTCGACGCGGCGGCGTTTGGCCTCTTTTTCGTCGATCAGACCGGCGTTCAGGTCGGCGTCCACCGCCATCTGCTTGCCCGGCATCGCGTCCAAGGTGAAGCGCGCGCCCACCTCGGCGATGCGCTCCGCACCCTTGGTGACCACGATGAAGTTGATCACCACCAGAATCGCAAAAACGATCAAGCCGACCGCGAAATTACCGCCGATCAGGAAGTGCCCGAACGACTCGATCACCTTGCCGGCCGCGCCGGGGCCGGTGTGGCCCTCCAGCAAGACGACGCGGGTGGACGCCACGTTCAGCGACAAGCGCAACAGCGTGGCCAGCAGCAGCACGGTGGGGAAGGCGGCAAAGTCCAGCGGCCGCACCATTTGCGCGGCCACCATCATGATCATCACGGCCAGCGCGATGTTGAAGGTGAACATCAGGTCCAGCGCGAACGGCGGCAGCGGCAGCACCATCATCGCCAGGATCAGGATCACCGCCAGCGGCGCGCCCATCGCGCTCAACAGCGCAGCGCGCGGGCCGAACAAGGCTTGTAGCTGGGCGATCAGGGCGTTCATTTGCTGCCGCTTTCGTCGTTCAGCTCGTCATTCAGGGCGTCATCCAGCGCTTGGCGCGCGCCCGGCTTGTTGTGCGGGTCCAGCTCCGGCGGCACGGCGGGCACCGGCATGACCGG
>JBIIVZ010000376.1:0-3359 GCA_044339175.1 Roseateles sp. | reverse complement strand
GCGGCCGAGCAGCGGTGTCAAGTCCTCGAAATGGGTCGCCAGCAGGTTGCTGACGCCGTGTTGGCGCTGCCACTTGCCCCGCACGGCCAGCAGTCGGGCCGCCAGGATGATGCTGCGGTTGGCCGCGTAGATGTCCGGCCAGACGATCACCTGCAAGCTGCCGGTCTCATCCTCCAGCGAGATGAACAGCGTGCCCTTGGCCGTTTGCGGGCGCTGGCGCACGGTCACGATGCCGCAGGCTTTGGCCATGCGGCCGTTCGGCCACTGCGCCAGTTCGACGGCGTTTTTGAGGCCCATTTTGGCGAGCCGAGGGCGCAGCAATTTGAGCGGATGGCTGCGCAGCGTCAGCCCCAGCGCGGCGTAGTCCCACACCACTTCTTCGCCCTCGGGCGCGGCCGGCAGGTCCAAGGCGTCTTCGGCTGCGAAAGTGCCGTGCAGCAGGGTCGGCATTGAGCGCAAGGCGGCGGCCTGCCAAACCTGTTGGCGGCGGTGGCCACTCAGCGAAGTCAAGGCGTCGGCTGCGGCCAGATGCTGCATGTCTTGTTGATCAAGGGCGGCGCGCAGGGCCAGGTCTTGCGCATCGGTGAAGGCTTGCTCGGTGCGGGCACGGGCAATCCGCTCGGCCGCAACCTGGCTCAGGCCGGCGATCAGATGCAGGCCCAGTCGCACGGCGGGCTGGGCTTGCAACGGCGGCTCTGCAGGCGGCTCCCGCTCCTGCTCCCACCGCTGCGCCTGCAGCAACTCCAACGGCTCCAGCGAACTCATCTGATGGCTCAGGTTGACATCGGCCGCGCGCACCTCGATGCGGTGACGTTGGGCATCCTGCACCAACTGGCTGGGCGTATAAAAACCGAGCGGTTGCGAGTTCAGCAGCGCGCACAAAAACGCCGCCGGTTCGTGGCATTTGATCCAGCTGCTGATGTAGGTCAGCAGGGCAAAACTGGCCGCATGGGACTCGGGGAAGCCATAGGACGCAAAGCCCTTGATCTGTCTGAAGATGGCCTCGGCAAATTCGTCCGCGTAGCCTCGTTCGCGCATGCCGGTGAGGATTTTCTCGTGGAAGCTTTGCAGATCACCGGGCCGCTTCCAGGCCGCCATCGCCCGGCGCAGTTGGTCGGCCTCGCCAGCGCTGAAGCCGGCCGCAATCATCGCCACTTGCATCACCTGCTCTTGAAAGATAGGAATGCCGCAAGTGCGTTCCAGCGCCACTTTCAAGGCCTCGCTCGGATAGACCACGTCGGCCGGCTTTTTGGCCCGGTTGATCAAGTAGGGGTGAACCATGCCGCCGGCAATCGGCCCGGGCCGCACCAGCGCCACCTCGATCACCAGGTCATAAAAGCAACGCGGTTTCAAGCGCGGCAACATCGACATCTGCGCGCGCGATTCAATCTGGAACACGCCGACCGTGTCGGCCTTGCAAATCATGTCGTAGGTGGGCTTGTCGCCAGCGGGCACATCGCTGATGCCAAAGCGTCGGCCACGCAAGCTGCTGATCAGGTCGAACGCTCGGTGCAGCGCGCTGAGCATGCCCAGCGCCAGCACATCGACCTTCATCAGGCCGAGCGCGTCGATGTCGTCCTTGTCCCACTCGATCACGGTGCGCTCGGCCATCGCCGCGTTTTCGATCGGCACCAGCCGGGACAGCGGCCCTTGCGTCAGCACGAACCCGCCAGGATGCTGGCTCAGGTGGCGCGGCATGCCCAGCAACTGGCGGCTCAGGAGGACCAGTTGGCGCAGTTTCAGGTCGGCCAAGTCCAGGCCCAGCTCCTGTTGCAGTTGCTGCAAGCGCGCATCGGGCAGGCTTTCGCCGCTCCAGCCGTGATGGTCGGAGGCCAGCTTGTCGATCAGGGCTTCATCGAGCCCGAGTGCACGCCCGACATCGCGGATTGCACTGCGTGGCCGGTAGCTGGTGACGACGGCCGTCAGCGCCGCGCGGTCGCGCCCGTATTTGCGATACAGGTACTGGATCACTTCCTCGCGCCGCTCATGCTCGAAGTCCACATCGATGTCGGGCGGCTCATTGCGCTCGCGGCTGATGAAGCGCTCAAACAACATCGCGCTGCGCGCCGGGTCCACCTCGGTGATGAACAGGCAAAAGCAGACCACGCTGTTGGCCGCCGAACCGCGGCCCTGGCAAAGAATGCCCTGGCTGCGCGCAAACGTCACGATGTCGGCGACGGTCAAAAAGTAGTGCTCATAAGCCAGCTCGCCGATCAGCGCCAACTCGTGCTCGATCTGGGCCCGCCATTCCGGCCGCTCGCCCTGTGGCCAGCGCCGTGCCGCGCCAGCTTCGGTCAGTTGACGCAGGTGCTGCATCGCGGTTTTCCCGGCAGGCACCACTTCGCTGGGGTATTGATAGCGAATTTCGTCGAGCGAGAACTGGCACAGCCCGGCCACCACCAGCGTCTGTGCCAACAGGTCGGGCGGGTAGAGCTGGGCCAGCCGCAGCCGGCTGCGCAAATGGCGCTCGGCATTCGCGTGCAGGTCGATGCCGCACTGCTGCAGGGGTTGATTCAGCCGAGTCGCGCTGAGCACGTCCTGCAAGGCCTTGCGGGAGCGCACATGCATGTGCACATCGCCGCAAGCCACGAGCGGGATTTCTGTTTGCGCCGCCAAGCTGCGCAGCCGGTGCAACCACAGCTCATCGCCCAGTTCGCGCAGCAGCTCCACACCGATCCAGGCCCGGCCGGAAAAATGCTGCAGCAACCAGCGCGCCTGCTGCAGCAGCTGCGCCTCGTCGGACGGGCGCAGTGGCAGCCAGATCAGCAGGCAATCGGCCAGTGCGGCGGCGTTGATTTGCGAGCGTGCCAAGCGGTAGCTGCCCTTTTCGCTGCTGCGCCGCAGCCGGGTGATGAACTGGCACAGATTGCCGTAACCGTTCAAGTTGCGCGCCAGCACGAGCAGCTTGAACAGCGGCTCGCTGCTCCCGTTCCTGGCCTCGTTTCCGCCGCTGTCTCCTGCGCTGTTCCCGTTGCTCTCAGCGCCCACGCTGAACTCTGCACCGAGCAGCAATTGAAGCCCGCATTTCTTGGCCGCCACATGGGCCCGCACCACACCGGCCAGCGAACATTCATCGGTCAAGGCCAGCGCCGTATAACCTTGCATGTGGGCGCGCTCGACCAGCTCGGCTGGGCTCGAAGCGCCGCGCAAAAAAGAGTAATTGCTGACCGCATGCAGCTCGGCGTAGGCCGGCATCTGGTGCAGGCTGTTCATGCAAAAAATCCGTGTAAAAACCAACCCTGCTCGTCGGCCGACAAGCGCTGCTGAAAAATCCACAGCAGCTGCTGCTCGGCGCTGAGTGCGACAAAGTAGTCGCGCTGCACATGGCCGCTCTGCGGCGGGCTGCCGGACCGCATGGC
>JBIIVZ010000375.1:0-3366 GCA_044339175.1 Roseateles sp. | reverse complement strand
AAGAAAACGAACTTGTTGGGAATGACGTGTTGCACCCATTCGGTGGCCAGGTCGGGGATGCCGGCGTCGATCAAGTAGTTGGTCAAGCCCAGCGCCATGCCGAGGATCAGCATCACGCCGCCGATGATCTGCGCGCAGTCCGTCAAAGCGCGGCCGAGCACGCGCAGTGTCAATTCGCGATGCGCGAAGGCCTGCGTCAGCAGTGCATAGGCGGCGGTCAGCGCCGCACTTTCGGTCGGTGTGGTGAAGCCGCCGATCAGCGAGCCCACCGCTACCAGCGGCGTCAGCAGTTCCCACTTGGCCTGCCAGAGCGTTGGCCAGAGCGTCGCTGTGGGTGCAGCTGCGGGTGCAGCTGTGGGAATAGCTGCGGGTTGTGATGCCGTTGGACCGAACGCCGCTGGCAGCGCCAGGCCATTGCGCTTCAGATAGCCACCGAACACCAGTAGGAAAGCCACCATCACACAGGCCGGCAGCAGGCCGGCCAGAAACATCGTGTTGATCGGCACGCGGGCAATGATCGCGTACATGATCAGCGGCACCGAGGGGGCCAGCAACACGCCCAGGGCGCTGGCACTGGTCACCAAACTGATACCGCGCTGCTCCGGAAAGCCGACATTGCGCAACATCGGCAACAGCAAGCCGCCGAGGGCCAAGATGGTCACGCCGCTGCCGCCAGTGAAGGCGGTGAACAAGGAGCACAGCACGGCGGCGGCGATCACCGTGCCGCGCGCGCCGCTGCCGAACATGACCAGGAACACGGTGCTGAGCCGCCGCGCCGCACCGGTGCGGGCAAGGATCAGGCCCGCCAGCGTGAACAAGGGCAGCGCCGGCAGCGACGGGTTGACGGTGATCTGGTAGTGCGACAAGGCCACCGAGGCCAACGGCAGTCCGTCTTGCCAGAACAAGGCCAGGGCCAACCCGCCCAGCACCGCAAAGATCGGTGCCCCGGCGAGCAGCAAAGCCAGCAGGCCGATGCCGACCGGCAGGATCGGCAAGCTGCTGCCGTCGAACGCAGTGCCCAAGGCAAAGCCAAGCAAGGGCAGCGCAAAAAATAGCTGATTGAAGCCCGCCGCGACGCAACGGCCGGCGAGCTTGACGCCCAGCAGGGCGAACCCGACCGGCAGTACGGCCTGCACGGCCCAGACCGGCAGGCCGTAGGCCAGCACATGCGAGGCCGGCATCTCACTGGCAACAAAGCGCCAGCTGGCCGACGCCAGCAGACCGCAAATCAGCGCCGCGCCGGCGTCGGAAAACACCTGCAAGCCCAGCTTGAAGCGAGCGCCGCCGAAGCCGTCCAGCCCACTGCCCAGGGCGACGAGATGGCCATGGCGCTCTGCGGCGATGGCGCCAAACATCGCCATCACCAGCCCCAGGTGCTGCACCAGCACCGGCGCGTTCTCAATGCCTCGCCCCAGCATCGGGCGCGCCAGGATCTCGACCAGCGGGATCAGCATCATCAGCATCAGCGCGCTGATCGCCAGCAGCTCATCAAAGCGCCCGAGGAGCGACCAGCGGCTGCGGCCGCGCGAGACGGTCGCCACGCTTACCTACCCTGGCTGGCGCGGAAGGCCTTCAAATGGAAGAAGACCTCGTCAAAGGTGTCGGCCGGCACCATCACGCCGCGGATGCGCGGATAAAGCTTCTCGGCCAACTCGTTCCACTCGCGCATCTGCGCAGGGTTGGGGCGATTGATGATGAGGCCGCGCTTGGTCATCGCTTCGACGGCCTCCACCACCTCTTGCCGCGCCTTGGTGCGCAGCTGCACGCCGGCCTTGTCGCTGGCGGCGCGCAGGGCGTCCTGGACCGCTGGCGACATCTCATCCCAGGCCTTTTTGGTCACCACAAAAGCGCCGACGATGGGTGCCCAATTGATTTCGAGCATATTCGGTGCCATCGTGTAGATCTGGCTGGCCAAGGCAAAGTAGGGCGTTGATGGGACGACATTGATCATGCCGGTCTGGATCGCCGGGAGGATGTCGCTGGTCTCCAAGGGCACTGGCGTGTAGCCCAGGCTTTTCATGATGTCTTGCTGCTCCGACTCCGCGCCCCACGCAAAGAACTTCATCTTTTTGTAGTCGTCGGGCCGGGTGGCGGCCTCCTTCGAGAAGAAGCGGACCCAGCCCGCGTCGCCCCAGGCCAGCACGACAAAGCCCTTGTCGAGAAACTTCTTCTCGATGGCGGGGCGCATCTTCTCGCGTACGTAATCGACTTCTTCCCAGTTCTTGAACAGCAGCGGCAGGTTTTGCAGCGCGCTGATGGACGGTTCGATCTCACGCAGCCCGACCACCGAAAGCAAGGCACCTTGCAACTGCCCAATGCGCATGCGCCGCGCCAGTTCAGCCTCGCCGCCCTGGCTGCCGTCCGGGTAGACCAGGTATTTCGCCGTGCCGCCCTGAGCGGCACGCCAGACCTCACCCAGCTCCATCAACTGGCGGTGATAGAGCGAATTTTTGGGGGCCACAGTGCCGATGCGCAGCTGTTTGTCGGCGGCCCAGGTGGTGCCGGAAAACAGCACCGCGATCAGGAGAAAAAGAGTGGAGATCAGTGGAATGGGCATGAGCTTCGGGCAGTGAGTCGAGCGGTCAAAAAAGGTCATCAGCGCTGTCGAGCAACCACTGGGCGCGCTCGGCCATCACTGCGTTCTGCAGGTCTGCACGCGCCAAGCTGGCGCTCAGGGCTTGGCGCAGCAAGGCGTCGAACGCGGTTCGATCGGCGGCGGGCAAGGCGATGCCTTCGGCCTTCGCGACGAAAGCGCCGGCGTTTTTTCCGCTGCCGATGGCAATCGCTTGGTCAAAATAGGCCGAGGCCTGTTGAACCGAGCCGCCCGGTCTGGCCGCCTCGAAGGTGCCCATCAGCCCGGCCAGTGCGCCGTCGCCGTGCGTGGGCGCTTGCTCCCAGGCCAGCCGCGCCAGTCGAATCGCCAAGGGCAGGTCGGCGACGATGTCCGGCTTGTCTTTGGAGTTGGCGATGCGGCCGCCCCAGGCCGCTGCAGCCCAATAAGCCAGGCCGATCTGCGCCGGGTTCAAGCGCGGCCATTGCGCGGCATCGCGGCTGGCCAGGGCGACGGCAAAGCCAGGCTGTTGCCGCTCCAGCGCCGCCATGGCATGCCGTTGCGCGCGCTCATACAGAGCGGCCGCGCGCAGACGCAGTGTTTGTGCAGCCCGGCTGTCTTTGCTTTCGATGCGGTCAGCCTCGGCCGAGACAAAAGCGTAGGCGTATTGGGTGAAGCCGCCGGCTATCGCTTCGGCGAGCGCTGCGTTGCCCGGTACCTCGCGCAGCAAGGACTCCGACAACTTCAGGTAGAACGCGCCAGCATCACGCGCCAGCAAAGGGTCGGTTTCGCTGGCCTGGTTTTGCCTCGCCAGT
>JBIIVZ010000374.1:0-3368 GCA_044339175.1 Roseateles sp. | reverse complement strand
GCTGCCATGATCAAAGAAGGCCTGTTCCCGGAAGACGCTTGCGAGGAGTTGGTCAAGAGCGGCTTCAAGTGCATGGGTTTCAAGCCGGCCGTGACCTTTTCTTTGCCGGCCGTTGCTTTTGCCGTCGGCTCGGCCGTCTTGCCGGACGCGCTGAAGCGCCAGCTCGACGTTTTTGCCGATGTCTTGATCGCCAAGCGCGGCTCGGCACAGAAAGTGCATGTGGTGGGGCATGCCGACAGTTCGGGCTCCGACGCCGCCAACACGGCGTTGTCCAAACGCCGCGCCGATGAGGTCAAGCGCTACTTGGTCGGCAAGGGGGTGGACGGTAATTTGCTGGATGCGCAAGGCGTCGGTTCGCGCGACCTGATCAAGCCGGATGCGCCGACGTCGGCTGAGAACCGCCGCGTCACGCTTGGCCGGTAACGGTGCCACTTCGAAAATTCACAGACAAAGATTCCGCATGACATTTTCTCGAGCGCAGCGTGCTGCCGGTTTGGGCCTGATTTTGGTGGCCCAGACGATGTTTTCTTCTTCCCCAGTTGTTGCCGCCGAAGCCACCGACCCCCAGATCAGCCAAATGCTGGCCGACATCTCCGCGCAAAGGATAGAGCAGCGCATTCGCACGCTGGTGGCTTTTCAGACGCGCCACACGGCGTCTGAAACTGTCTCCGAGACGCGCGGTATCGGTGCAGCGCGGCGCTGGATACAGCGCGAGTTGCAAGACTGTTCCAAACTCGCCGGTGGCCGTTTGCAGGTCACGATGGATGAATTCATCGAGCCGGCCGGTCAGCGCTTGAACCAGGCCACCACGCTGGTCAATGTGGTGGCCACCTTGCCCGGCAGCTCGGCCGCCTCGAGCGGGCGGCTGCTGGTGGTCAGCGGCCATTACGACTCCCGCAACAGTGATGTGATGGACGCTGACGGCATCTCACCGGGGGCCAACGACGACGCCTCCGGCGTGGCGGCGGTGATGGAAATGGCCTGTGCGTTTGCCAAGCACTCGTTCGACGCCACCCTGGTCTTCATGGCCGTCCCCGGTGAAGAACAAGGCCTGCTCGGTGCCACCCACTGGGCCCGCGAGGCGCGGCGCAAGGGACTCAACATCGAGGCCATGATCACCAACGACATCATCGGCAGCAGCCGCGGCGACGCCGGGCAGTTCGACCCCAAGCAGGTGCGCTTGTTTGCCGATGGGCTCGACCCGCTGCTGCGCCTGCTGGTGCAGGCCCGCACCAACAGCCCCGCAACCGACGCCGAGACCCGCGCCAACGACGCGATGCGCGACGGCTTGCAGCAATTGGTGCTGGCCGGTGGCAGCGAGGACCTGCCCACCCATCAACTGGGCCGGCATCTCAAAACTGCGGCCGAGCGCTATCTGCCCGATTTCAAGGTCAACCTGATCCAGCGCCGCGACCGCTATTTGCGTGGTGGCGACCACCTGCCGTTTCTTGAGCGTGGCTATGCGGCCGTGCGTTTCTCTGAGCCGTTCGAAAACTTCAGCCACCAGCACCAGAACGTGCGCACCGAGAACGGGCAGGTCTTCGGCGACCTGCCCGAATTCGTCGACTTTGCCTATGTGGCCGACGTGGCACGGGTCAACGCCGCCGGTCTGGCAACGCTGGCGCTGGCACCGGCTGCGCCGCAGAACGTGCGCCTCGACGCCCGCGAATTGACCAACGACAGCACGCTCAGCTGGGCGGCCGACAGCGCGCCGGAAGTCGCCGGTTACCGCATCGTCTGGCGCGCCACCGATGCCAGCGTTTGGCAGCAATTCCGCGATGTCGGCCTGGTCACGCAGGCCACGCTGGCCGGCGTGTCCAAAGACAATGTGGTGTTCGGTGTGCAGGCTGTTTCCAAGCGGGGGCAGGCCAGTTTGGCGAGCTTCCCGCTGCCGCAACGGCGCTAAGCTGTTCGCCCTCGCGCCGGTCGCTTATTTCAGCGGTATCGGCGTGCTGCGCTCCACCGGCACGGCGGTGACGCTGTTTTGGGGCGAGCCTTCGATGACGCGGTCGGAGTAGCTCAGGTAGATCAGGGTGTTGCGCTTGGCGTCAACCATGCGCACGATGCGCAGCTTCTTGAACACCAGCGAGATGCGCTCGTTGAAGACCTCTTCCTGGCGCGGCAGTGGCTTGGCAAAGCTGATGGGGCCGACCTGACGGCACGCAATCGAGGCCTCGCTCTTGTCCTCAGCCAGCCCGAAAGCGCCTTTCAAGCCGCCGGTTTTGGCGCGCGACACATAGCAGCTGACGCCCTGCACCTTGGGGTCGTCGTAGGCATCGACGACGATTTTGTGGTCGGGGCCGAGCAGCTTGAAGACGGTATCGACTTCACCAATCGACTCCGCGCGCGCGCCGAAGGTGGCGCACAGCAGCAGGGCGGCGAGGGCCAAAAAGCTCAGTTTTTTCATGGGGTGATCACGGTGAGGGATTGGGGCCTGAGGCCGGAGCAGGGGCTGACTCTACAACTTGGCCGATGATGCGCCGTGACCGCAGCCTTCGCTCCGGGGATGCCGCTTGATGCAAAAACTTCGCCACCCTGACTACACGAGCTTGCTTGACCGGCTGCGCATCGCTTTGTGCGGCCTGCTGGTGAGCATGCTGGCCGGCAGCCCGGCATGGGCGACGCCGGACGACACGCTGCGCATCGGCTCCAAGCGCTTCACCGAGTCCTTCATCCTGGCACAGGTGTTGGCGCAAACCGCGCAAACCGCTCAGGCTGCACAGACCGGTGCAGGCAAGGCCAAGGTTGAAGTGCTGCCCGGCTTGGGCAATACGGCCATTGTTTACGCCGCCTTGCGGGCGGGCAGCATCGACCTGTACCCCGAATATGCCGGCACCATAGATCAAGAGATCCTCAAGAACAGCCGGCCCTCGACGCTGGCGGCGATGCGCGAGCAACTGAAGCCGCTGGGTTTGGGGGTGGACATTGCACTCGGCTTCAACGACGGCTATGCCCTGGCGATGAAGGCGGATATGGCGCAAAGCCTGGGCTTGAGCAAGCTGTCCGACCTGGCACGCCACCCAACGCTGCGCTTCGGTCTGAGCAACGAGTTCATCGGCCGCGCCGACGGTTGGGGTGGCTTGGCCAAGCGTTACGGCTTGCCGCAACGACCGAGCGGGCTTGACCACGGCTTGGCTTACGACGCAGTGGTGGCCGGGCAGACCGATGTGATCGACATCTACACGACCGACGCCAAGATCGACCATCTGGGCCTGCGCGTGCTGGTGGACGACGGCAACTTCTTTCCGCGCTACGACGCGGTGGTGCTGTACCGGCTGGACGTGCCGCAGCGCTTCCCGCAGGCCTGGGCCGCGCTGCAAGGTTTGACCGGCAGCATCGACGAGCGCCGCATGATCGCGATGAACGCG
>JBIIVZ010000373.1:0-3370 GCA_044339175.1 Roseateles sp. | reverse complement strand
CCGGTGTTGCTCAAGGTGCTGCTGATGATCAGCACGTCGCTGCTCTCATCGAGCGTCAGCGTGACGGCCATGGCCAGTCGGGCGACGGTGTCGGTCAATACAAACCGTAGCGCCTGCGAGGGCTTGATCCATTCAAGCTCGCAGCGGTCGAAGGCCTGCGCGAAGTCGCTGCCGGCCCGGTGCGCCAGCAACGCACTCTGGCCGAACCACCCCACCCCGAAGGTCGGCACCAGGGTCAGCGGCTGGTCGAATTCGAGCATGAAGGTGGGTTGCGGCCGGCTGTCGCGCAAGGCCGGGCCGGGGGTTGTGGCGTCGCTCAGGCGCGGGCCCCAGTAGCGCCACAGCGGTGCCTCGTCGGGCCGCACCTCGAGCACCAAGCTGCTCTGTCGGCTGTGCAGTACGACGAATTCGGACGCGGCTGGGAGGTGTGGATTCAACATAGTCGATCAGCCCTTGGTTGCACCCATCGTCAGACCGGCGATGAAGTGTTTTTGCATGAGAAAGAAGATCGCCACCGGGGGCAGCGCCGCAACGATCGAGCCGGCCGAAATCAATTGCCACTGTGCGACCCATTGCCCGCTCAAGGTCTTGAGGCCACCGGTGACCGGCATCGCGTGCTCGCCCTGAACCAGCACCGTGGCCCAGAAGTAGTCGTTCCAGATGAAGGTGAAGATCAGCACGGCCAGCGCTGCCGTCGCGGGTCGCACCAGCGGTAGCACCACGCGCCAGAAGATCTGGAACTCGGTGGCACCTTCGACCCGGGCCGCGTCGATCAGCTCGGACGGCAGCTCGCGGATGAAGTTGCGCATGAAGAAGGTGCAGAAGCCGGTCTGGAAGGCCACGTGGAACAGCACCAGGCCAGTCACCGTGTTGTACAAACCCAGCTGCAGGCTCAGATCACGCACCGGCACCATCAAGATTTGGAAGGGCACGAAGTTGCCGCCAACAAAGATGAAGAACACCAGCAGGTTGAACTTGAAGCGATAGACGCCGAGCGCAAATCCGGCCAGACAACTCAGCGCCACCGCACCGATCACCGCCGGGATAGTGACCATGAAGCTGTTGGCGATATAGCGCAGGATGGGCGTGTTGGTGAACACCGCCGTGTAGTTTTCTGCGATCTTCCATTCGGTGGGTAGGCCCCAGTAGTTGCCAGCGGTCAGGTCGGCCTGACCGCGAGCGGAGATCAACGCCACCGCCAGGATCGGTGCTAGCCAGACCAGAATCGAGATGGGCAGCACCAGTTTGTAGAGCCACTGCGTCGTGCGCGATGTTTTTTCGATAGGGGTTGGAAACATCTCAGGCTCCGGTCGAGTGGGTGTCGAAATAGCGCTGCATCACGAGGCCTTTTCCTGGCACCAGATGCGATACAGCACGAAGCTGATGTACGCCAGCATGATCAGGAACAGCACGGTCGCGATCGCGGTGCCATAACCCATGCGGTAGCCGTACTCGCTCAGCGCTTGTTCGTACATGTAGTACGCCAACACCCGAGAGGAACCGTAGGGCCCGCCCTGGGTCATGATGGAAATCATGTCGAAGCTGCGCAGCGAACCGATCACGGTGACCACGACCGCGATGAAGGTGGCCGGCCGCAACTGCGGCAGCACCACATGGCGCAGCAACTGCCAGCTCTTGGCCCCTTCAAGGCGGGCGGCTTCGATCAGATCGGCGCGCACGTTGTTCAGCCCGGTGAGGTAGAGGATCATGCAGTAGGCAATCTGCGGATACAGCCCGGCGATCACGATGCCGTAGGTCACCAGTTGGTCATCCGCCAGCACGGGAATCGGATCGAGGCCGACCCAGGCCAAGGCATGCATCAGCAGGCCGTTGCTCGGGTCATAGAACCAACTGAAAATCAGGCCGATGACGACCTGCGAGATGACGAAGGGAAAGAAGAACAGCGACTTGATCAACCGGATACCGAACACGGTCTGATTCAGGAACAACGCCAGCCCGAGGCCAATCGGGATCGCGAGCAGAAAGCCCAGCAGCCAGATCACGTTGTTGACCAGCGCATGGCGAAAGTCCGGATCGCCGTACAGCTCGAAGTAGTTGGCCAAGCCGACCCAATTCGGTGGGCTCAGTCCGTCCCAGTCGGTAAAGCTGATCGCGATCGATTGAAAGATCGGTGCGATTACGTAGACGGCGAAGGCCAGCATGGCCGGGGCGAGAAACAGCCAGGGTGCCAGCGCGCGTTGGTGGCGGAGCCACCAACTTGGCCGCTTGAGCGCAGGTGTCGGCAGGGGATGGGCGGTGGAGATAGAGCTGGGCATGACGGGTTCTCCGGCGGCAAGGCTGGACGGGGCGGGACGGGAGGGCGGGATGGCTCACCGGCCACGCGGGTTACGGCGTGCGGCGAGCGGTTTGACCGCCGTGTCGAGGTAGCGGCCCAGGTGCCTGGGTGCCGAGCGGTCGAGCAGGAGTGCCGATCCGCTCGGTGTGCCTCTGGCCTACTTGTGCACGCGCTTGCGCACCTGCTCCATGCGCTTGATGATGCTTTCGCGCTGTTCGGGCTTGACCATGTATTGCTGGAAGCCGTCCATGCCCACCTTGGCCATTTCGGGCAGCGAATCACGGTCATAGAACTGTGACAGTGCGGTGGCGGAGGACAGCATGGCGAAGCCGAGCTTCAGGAACGGATCTTCGGGCACCGTGGAATTCTTGTTGACCGGCAATTGGCCCAGGATCCCGTTGATCTGGGTCTGTGTCGTCGCGCGTGCGGCATAGGCCAGGAACTTGCGGGCGTCGACCTTGTTCTTGGCACCCATCGGGATGTGCAGCGTGTCGGTGGGTGCATCTTCGGCACGTGGCACGGCCGGATCGATGGTCGGGAAGACCATGAAGCCGATTTGCTCGTTTTTCAGACCGGCTTCTTTCATCGGCGCGACCGCAAAGTTGCCGATCAGGTACATCGCTGCTTCACCCTTGACGAACGGTGCCAGTGCTTCCTGCCATGTGAAGGAGGCATGGTTGGCCAGAAAGTAGCTTGGTTTGACCAGCTCGTCCCACTTGTCGAACACGGCCGTCACGCGTTTGTCGGTGTAGGCGACCTTGCCCGAGGTGAGCTCCATGTGGAACTTGTAGCCGTTGACGCGCAGGTTGAGGTAATCGAACCAGCCGGCGGTGGGCCAGGACTGCTTGGTGCCAATGGCGAAGGGTGTCATGCCAGCGGCTTTGATCTTGGCCGATGCCGCCAGCAGTTCCTGCCAAGTCTTGGGTTCACTGATGCCCAGCTTATTGAAAATGTCCTTGCGGTAGTAGATGCCCCATTGGTAGTAGGTGTAGGGCACGCCCCACTGCTTTCCCTTCACCGTCATTGACGCCTCAGCCGACTTCAGCGTTTCAGACAAGCCTTCTTTGACCCACA
>JBIIVZ010000372.1:0-3371 GCA_044339175.1 Roseateles sp. | reverse complement strand
TGAACTGGGTTAGTCTGTTCGGCCGCTGACGAGCCGCCACCCAAGCCGCCCAGCGCCCGCTGCCGCTCAAACTCCTTTTCAAGCTGCGCCTTACCGGCCCGATAGGGCTGCGGCCAGTCCAACCCCTGCGGGCCGACGTAGCCGATGCGCGCGGCCTCCGTCAGCGTCCAGGCCGGGTTGGCCAGATGCGGGCGGGCCACCGCGCACAGGTCGGCCCGGCCGGCCGCGATGATGCTGTTGACGTGGTCGGCCTCGGAGATCGCACCGACGGCAAGAGTGGCCACGCCGACCCGGTTGCGAATGCTCTCCGCAAACGGGGTTTGCCACATGCGACCGTAGGTCGGCTTTTCCAGCTTGCTGACTTGGCCGGACGACACATCGATCAAATCGGCCCCGGCCGCTTTGAAGGCCAGCGCGATCTGCACCGCGTCTTCCGGCGTTGTGCCACCTGTCACCCAGTCGTGAGCCGAGATGCGCACCGACATCGGTTTCTCCTGCGGCCAGCGCGCACGCATGGCGGTGAACACCTCCAGCGGGTAGCGCAGCCGGTTCGCCAACGTGCCGCCGTAGTCGTCGCTGCGTTGATTGGTCAGCGGCGAGATAAAACTGGAGAGCAAATAGCCGTGCGCGCAGTGCAACTCCAGCCAGTCGAAGCCGGCTGCTGCCGCGCGCTCGGTGGCGGCACAAAAATCGGTCAACACGGACTCCATCTCAGCCCGCGTCATCGCCCGCGCAGGCTGGCTGACGTCGTGCAAATACTGCTGAACAGACGCCGCCAGCAGCGGCCAATTGCCCTCGGCCAATGGCTGGTCGATGCCGTCCCAAGCGACGCGAGTGGAGCCCTTGGGCCCCGCGTGGCCGAGTTGCATGGCCACCTTGGCGCTGCTGTTGCTGTGGATGAATTTGACGATGCGCTGCCAGGCTTGGCCCTGCTCGTCGGTGTACAGCCCCGGGCAACCGGGCGTGATGCGGGCGTCGGCGGATGGGCAGGTCATCTCGGCGAACACCAGGCCGGCACCGCCCATCGCCCGTGCGCCCAGGTGAGCCAGGTGGTAGTCGCCCGGCACGCCGTCCGTGCAGGAGTATTGCGCCATCGGCGACACCACGACGCGGTTCTTCAGCGTCAGCCCGCGCAAGCTGAACGGCGTGAACATCGGCGGTACGGCCAGCGCTGGATTCAAGCCCGCCTGCCCGGCCAGCCATTGCTCGAACTCGCGCACATACGCCGGGTCACGCAAGCGCAGGTTTTCATGCGAGATGCGTTGCGAGCGCGTCAGCAACGAATAGGCGAACTGCTCGGGTGCAAGCCGTGCATGGCGGTCGATGTTCTCAAACCATTCGGTCGAGTTGCGCGCCGCGTTCTGGATGCGCAAGACCTCGACCGAGCGGTCCGCCACATAACGCTCCAACGCTGCGCTCAGGTCTATTTTCAAATCAGCGGAGTGCGCGCCGATCTGCTGCGCCAGTGCGATCGCGTCCTCCAGCGCCAGCTTGGTGCCCGAGCCGATGGAGAAATGCGCCGTGTGCGCAGCGTCGCCCATCAGCACCACCGGTACGCCGCGGCTGTTGCGGTGCACCCACTGCTTGCAAACCACCCGTGGGAAGCGAATCCATTGCGCAGAGCCGCGCAAATGGGTGGCGTTGGAAATCAGTTTGTGGCCGTCCAGCACCTTGGAAAAGAGCTGTTCGCAAAAGGCAATGCCTTCCTCCTTGCTCATCGCTTCGATGCCGGCGGCTTGCCAGACGGCCTCCGGCGCTTCGACAATGAAGGTCGAGGTGTCGGCGTCGAAGCGGTAGGCATGAGCCTGGAACCAGCCCCACGGCGTGCGCTGGAAATCGAAGGTGAAGGCCTCGAACAGCTTGGCCGTGCCGAGCCAGACGAAACGGCATTGGCGCACATCGATATCGGGCAGGAACACCTCGGCATATTTTTGCCGCACCCGGCTGTTCAGGCCGTCGGCGGCAATGATCAGGTCGGCGTCCAGCGCTTCGTCGTCCAGCGCATCGCTCTCGAAGCGCAGATCGACGCCGAGTTCCACGCAGCGGGCTTGCAAGATGTTCAGCAGTTTCATCCGGCCAATGCCGCAAAAGCCGTGGCCGCCCGAGCGGATGCTGCGCCCGTCGATGTGGACCTCGATGTCGTCCCAGTGGTTGAAGGCTTGCAGGATCTCGGCCGCCGTCTGCGGGTCGGCCGCTTGCATCGCCGCCAGCGTCTGGTCGGAGAACACCACGCCCCAGCCAAAGGTGTCGCCGGGCTTGTTACGCTCCAGCACCGTGACCTGATGGGCCGGGTTTTGCTGCTTCATCAGCAGCGCAAAATACAAACCGGCAGGTCCGCCGCCGATACAGGTGATTCGCATGTTTCTTGCTCCGAAGACTTGCCGTTCTGTGCTCAACTTTAGGCACAACTAGTTTAGGTGTCAATTACTTTTACAGCGGTGCTTTCCCTGTGTACATTTCGCCCATTCCACATTTCGAACGAATCGCATGGCTGTTCCAACCCGCGTTGCAATTAACCGACACCACAGCAAATTCAGCGCTGCTAAGGTTCGGCCCTGGCCTTGATCGCCACCCGCTGTTGAAAGAAATTCGCTGATGCAAAAGCTTTGGGACATCTCCCCCCTGGTCTCACCGGACTCGCCCATTTACCCGGGCGACGAGCCGTATTCGCTGCGCTGGACGGCCCGGCTGTCGGCCGACTGCCCGGTGAACTTGACCGCGCTGACGATGTCGCCCCACGTCGGCGCACATGCCGATGCACCGCTGCACTATGCAAACCATGCGGCCAGCGCGGCCGAGGTCGATCTGCACGCTTATCTCGGCCCCTGCCGGGTGATCCACGCGATCGGTTGTGGACCGCTGATCCGCATCGAACACTTGCAACACGCGCTGGACGAAGCGAACAAATTGCCGCCGCGCGTGCTGGTGCGCTGCTGCGCCAAGGCCGACGAGGTCTGGAACCCTGCGTTCACCGCCTACGCGCCGGAGACGGTCGAATGGCTGGCCGGTCAGGGAGTGATCTTGATCGGGCTGGACACGCCGTCGGTGGACCCGGTCACCAGCAAGACGCTGGACAGCCACCAGCAGTTGCTGCGCCTGAATATGCGCGTGCTGGAGAACCTGGTGCTGGACGAAGTGCCTGAGGGCGACTACGAATTGATTGCACTGCCATTGAAGCTGGCCGGGGCTTGCGCCTCGCCGGTGCGGGCAGTTTTGCGGATTTTATGAGCACCCCCAGACCTGCCGCTTCGCGTCAGGCCCCCCGAGGGGGAGTAGAAACACTTGGGACAGCCCTGCGTTTGTTTCTTACGAAAGAAAACCCAATGAAGACAAGACAAGACTACCTGGCCCTGGACGCCGCCGACCCGCTG
>JBIIVZ010000371.1:0-3382 GCA_044339175.1 Roseateles sp. | reverse complement strand
GGTGGCGGCGTGGGGTGCCACCGTTGCTGCCGGTGTGGCGGCCGGTTGGGCCATTGCAACGCCAACGGTCAGAGCCAGCAGAGCGGGGATCAGAGCGGTTTTCAGAGCATTCATCAGGATTTCTCCAAGGGTTGCGGAAGGTGTCTGCACAACGACACCCAGCAAGCCCGCGTTGACGCTTGCCGTCGACTGTTGCAATCACTTACAAGCGCTGCCGAACGACTTTGCGGCGGCGCTTTTCTGGGGCGCTTTCCCGGCGGCCGGGGCCCCGCGTGGATTGCCGCTGACAATGCAGAGCCCACGTTGGAGACTCCATGACATTCCGCCACCTGGCGCGTTCAGCCCTACGGCGTCGCTTGATCCTTTCAGCGGCCACCTACTGCACCCTGTGCTCGATCCTGCCGAGCGCTTTCGCGCAGGCCTACCCGAACCGCGCGGTCCGCTGGGTTGTGCCGTTTGCGGTCGGCACGGCCCCGGATTTGCTGGCTCGTGTGGCGGCACAACAGCTCAGTGCGCAGTGGGGCCAGCCGGTCATTGTGGTGAATCGGGCGGGAGCGGGGGGCAGCGTCGGTGCGGCCGAGGTGGCCAAGGCGGTGCCCGATGGCTACACCCTGCTGGTGACCGGCAGCAGCAGTTACGCCGCCGCGCTGCCGCCGCAAGCGAAGTCGCCCGCCGGGCCGGCCGGGCTGGGTGAAGGTTTGATGCCGGTGGCGCATTTGGCCGATGCTGCCAACCTGTTGCTGGTGCCGATGGCGCTGCCGGTCAAGAACGTCAAAGACTTGATCGCGCTGGCCAAGCGCAAACCGGGCGAGCTGAACTTCGCGTCGGGCGGCAACGGCACGCTGGCGCACCTGACCGGCGAGGCCTTCAATCAGCAAGCCGGCGTCGTCACCACCCACATCCCTTACCGCGTGACCTCGATGGCGATGCCCGACCTGATCGCCGGCAATGTGCACCTGATGTTCGACAGCTTGGCCTCCGGTCTGCCCCATGTGCAGGCCGGCCGGCTCAGGGCGCTGGCAGTCACCGGCCGGGTCCGCTCGGTGCAGACGCCCGAGCTGCCGACCTTGGCGGAATCAGGTGTCACCGGTTTGAGCGGCTTCGAGTCGGTCGCGTGGTTCGGCCTGTTCGGCCCGGCCGGTTTGCCGCCGGCCGTCGTGAATAAACTGAGCGCCGAGATCAACACCGCCGTGCAAGCCAAAAACTTGCGCGAGCAATTGCTCAAATTGGGCAGCGAAGCGGCGCAGGCCGGCAGCCCGGCCCGCTTTGGTGCGCTGATCGAGGCCGACAGCGAGCGCTGGAACCGACTGATTCGTGAACGCAAGATCAACCAGGAATGACGACGCCATGAGCAAGAACTTCGACTGGAACAACCGCTACCCCAGCACGCGCAGCCCCGTGTTCGCACGCAATATCGTCTCCACCTCGCACCCGCTCGCCGCCCAAGCCGGACTGCGCATCCTGGCTCAAGGCGGCAATGCGGTGGACGCCGCCATCGCCACCGCGGCCTGCATGACGCTGGTCGAGCCGTGCAGCAACGGCCTGGGCTCCGACGCGTTCTGCATCGTCTGGGACGGCCGGCAGCTGCACGGCCTGAATGCCTCGGGCACGGCGCCCGCCGCCTGGACGCCCGAGCATTTCTTCAAAACCTATGGTGCCGACGCCAGCGCACCACCGAAGCGTGGTTGGGGCGGCGTGACCGTGCCCGGGGCGGTGGCCGGTTGGGTGGCGTTGAGCGACAAGTTCGGCAAGCTGGCCTTTGCCGACCTGATGGCACCGGCCATCGAAATTGCCGAGCGTGGCTATGCCGTGCCGGTGATCGTGCAGAGCAAATGGGCGATGGCGGCGGCGCTGCCCGAGTTGACCGCCCAGCCCGGCTTTGCGCAGGCCTTCATGCCATTCGGCCGCGCGCCCGCTGTGGGCGAGCTGTTCATGTTCCCCGACGCCGCCCGCACGCTCAAGCTGATTGCCGAGTCCAAAGGCGAGGCCTTCTACCGGGGCGAGGTGGCAGCGGCCGTGGCCGAATTTGCCCGCCAGACCGGCGGTGCCATCACGGCGGCCGACTTTGCCGCTTATCAGCCGGAATGGGTGGAGACGATTTCGCAGGACTATGCCGGCCACCAATTGCATGAGATTCCGCCGAACGGGCAGGGCATTGCCGCCTTGATCGCGTTGGGCATCTTGAAGCACCTGGACCTGCCCGCCCACGCGCTGGACGGCGTGGCCTCGCAGCACCTGCAGATCGAGGCGATGAAGCTTGCCTTTGCCGATGTCTACGCCCATGTGGCCGATGCACGGGCGATGCGTGTCAGCGTCGATGAGATGCTGGACCCGAGCTATCTGGCCGGCCGCGCCAAGTTGATCGACATGAAGCGGGCGCAAGATTTCAAGGCGGGCAACCCGGTCAAGGGCGGCACCATCTACCTGAGCACGGCGGACGAGAGCGGCATGATGGTCAGCTTCATCCAGAGCAACTACATGGGCTTTGGCTCCGGCCTGGTGGTGCCGGGCTACGGGGTGTCGCTGCAAAACCGGGGTCATGGCTTCAGCTTGCAAGCCGATCACCCGAACGTGGTGGCACCGGGCAAGCGGCCGTTCCACACCATCATCCCGGCCTTTTTGATGAAGGACGGACAAGCGCAAATGAGTTTTGGCGTGATGGGCGGCAATATGCAGCCGCAAGGCCATATGCAAACCCTGGTGCGCATGCTCGATTACGGCCAGAACCCGCAAGCCGCCTGCGATGCGCCGCGCTGGCGCTTCAACGAGGGCTTGTCGATCAACGTCGAAGCGCACATGCCGACCGCCACGCTGGACGGCCTGCGCGCGCTGGGCCATGACATCGGCGACATCCACGACAGCTACCAGGACTACGGTGCCGGCCAATTCATCTGGCGCCAAGGCGACCCGAGCACGCAAGGCTACGTGGCCGCCAGCGACCCGCGCCGTGACGGAGCCGCCGTGGGTTTCTAAAGTGACGCAGCGTCACCGTGGGTAACTCTCGCTTACCGCGAGCACCTGGGCCCAAGGCTTCATCAAAGCCAGGACTCATTGATTGACGGAGATATTCATGCCAACCCGAATACCACGCTGGGCCGCTCAGCTGCGCCAAGCGTTCACCTTGCCGCCCAGCGATTTGCTGCGCGATCTGGTTTACCGGCGGCTCTGGACGTCCATCCTGATCAGCTCGCTGGGCGGGCAGATCACCATGCTGGCGCTGCCGTTGACGGCTGCCGTGTTGCTGAACGCCAGCCCGACGCAAATGGGCTTGCTGACGGCCACCGAGATTGCGCCGTTCGTGCTTTTTTCGCTGCCGGTCGGCGTCTGGCTGGACCGCGTGCGCAAGCTGCCGGTCTACATCGTCGGTGAAACGGCGCTGGCG
>JBIIVZ010000370.1:0-3383 GCA_044339175.1 Roseateles sp. | reverse complement strand
TGGAATCGCTGCACCGGCCGCAATTCGGTGCCCTCACTTTGCCGGCCGACCTGAAGCCGGGCGAGTGGATGTGGATCAGCAGCCCTCGCTTGATCGCGCCCTGATCTGAGGGTGAAAACTTTTAACTACGCGGCCGCCATGCGTCGTTGGTCGGAGGCTCGTGATCCTCGTGATCCTCGTGATCCTTGCTCCTGGCCCGACCGCCGCTCGCTCCAAAAGTTCCCACCCTTTTGAACTCAAGCCTGGACCCGTGATGGTTTTTCGCACGGATTTACCCTTGCATTGAGACAATCAAGGCGACATACAGGGTTGACCCTGGATGTCTTGTAACAAATTGTCTGTAAAACCTCGACCGAACCGCAGGTGTCAACCGACAACCTGCCGATGAGCTGCCAACCAAGCGCAGCCAAGCCGTCGAGGGATTGATATGAGCGCAACGCCCGCCCACCGGCGAGATCGCGCAAGCAGCCACAGCAGTAGCAGTAGCAACAACAACCCCAGTAGTCAAATCCAGGGCCACATCGACAGCGCGGGTCCCGACATCGCGGCCTCGGTCAAGTCGGCACAAATTGCCGGCCTTTACGAACGCGCCGTCCAACCGGCGCTGCTGGGTTGGGTTTTCGGGCTGCTGCCCCTGATTGCGCTCTGGCCGCACCTGCCGCACGGCCTGCTGTTGGGCTGGTTCGCTGCCCGCAGCTTGATCAGCGGCTTGCGTTGCGCAGACGCTTGGCAGTTTCGCCAGTTCTTGACCAAGACCCCAACGGCGGCGGCCACCGCACCCTGGTTGCATCGATTTATGGCGCTGTTGGCGCTGGATGCGCTGCTGTGGGGGGCGATGGGCCTGCTCTTTCACTCGCCCAGCAGCGCCGAACTGGACGGCCTGCTGCTGGCCGCGATGGTCGGGGTGACGGCGGTCGGCCTGCTCACGCTGGGTGCCCGCTTTCAGGCGGGTTTGTTGTTCAGCAGCCTGACCGTGCTGCCGCTGGTGGGCTACTACCTCAGCTTGGGCAGCCAAGTGGCGGCCTGGACCAGCCTGGGCCTGATGCTGTTTCTGGCGATGGCATTAGCCGAGTCGCAGCGCATTGCCAAGCGCACGGCGGCGCTGCTGAGCAAGCATTTTGCGAACGAGTGGCTGAGCCAACAGCGGCAACAGGCGCTGCAATCGGCCGAGCAATCGAACACCAGCAAGAGCCGCTTTGTGGCCGTGATGAGCCATGAAATCCGCACGCCGCTGAACGGCATTCTGGGCATGACGCAGTTGCTGGAACGTTCCGAGCTGAACGGCCAGCAGCGCGAACAAATCGACATCGTGCGGCGCTCCGGTCGCCACCTGCTGGCCTTGGTGAACGACATCCTGGACCTGGCCCGGATCGAGTCCGGCAAGCTGGCAGTCGATGCTGGGCCGGTCAATGTGCGCGAAACGCTGGACGATGTGTGCGGGCTGCTGGGTTTGTCGGCGCGCGAGAAAGGCCTCGGCTTCACCCTCAGCTTGAACCCGGCGCTGCCGCACTGGGTGCTGGGCGACAGCTCGCGCATCAAGCAGGTGCTGCACAACCTGATCGGCAACGCGATCAAGTTCACCGAGCGCGGTCAAGTCGCTATCGACGTCAGCCCGCTGCTGGACATGCGCGCCGGCAACCTGCTGCGTTTTGCGGTGCGGGACACCGGCGAGGGCATTGCTGCGGATCAACTGGAGCGCGTCTTCGCTCCGTTCGAGCAGGCAGAGCAGACATTGGGCAACAACGGGCCCGCCCTGCCGCGCCGCCAGGATGGCACCGGCCTGGGCCTGACCATCTCGCGCGAACTGGCCCGGGCGATGGGCGGCGAACTGCGCTGCAGCTCGGTGCCCGGCCAGGGCTCCTTGTTCGAGTTCACCCTGCCGCTGCAGGCGTGTGCCCCAAGCCAGACGAGCGCGCAGCCACGCGGCGCAAGCCCGGCACCGCGCTTGTCGGGCCGGGTGCTGTTGGTGGACGACAGCATGGTCAATGTGCTGGTGGCCGCCTCGATGCTGGAGCGCTGCGGTCTGCAAGTCGATACAGCCGAGGACGGCCTGGAGGCGCTGGAGCGGCTGGAATCGCTGCCCTACGACTTGGTGCTGATGGATTGCCAAATGCCCCGCATGGACGGCTTTGAAGCGACGCGGCGCTGGCGGGTCAGTGAGCGCCTCCAAGCGGCCGGCCATCTGCCCATCGTGGCCTTGACGGCCAGCGCGGTCAACGGCGACCGCGAGCGCTGCCTGCAAGCCGGCATGGACGACTATTTGGTCAAACCGTTCGAAATGGACGACCTGGTGGCCGTGGTGCAACGACATCTGCAGGTGGCTGCAGCGGTGTAGCCAGCGGGTACGACAGCCCGGCGCAACCGGTGGGTGGACTTGGGGTATCGGGAGCGTGTGTTCAGAACAGGATATCGTTCGGCACATTCAACGCAGCGCTGCGGCCAGCCACAACGGTCGCGCTGGCCCCGGCAGCCCGCTGAGCTCAGCGGGTGAAGTACCCAGTCAAGATACAGACAATGAACGTTTTTCGCGGTTTCCACCACCCAGGCATTGCCGGCGCTTGCGCGCTGACGATCGGTAATTTCGACGGCGTTCACCGTGGCCATCAGGCCATGCTGGCCTTGCTCAAATCCGAGGCCGAGCACCGGGGCTTGCCGTCGTGCGTGATGACGTTCGAGCCGCATCCGCGCGACTTCTTTGCCGCCAAGCTGGGCAAACCCGAGCTGGCACCGGCGCGCATTGCCTCGCTGCGGGACAAGCTCAGCGAGCTGGAACGTTGCGGTATCGACCAGGTCATCGTGCTACGTTTTGATGCCAGGCTGGCCAGCTTGAGCCCGCAGGACTTCATTCACAACGTGCTGCAGCAGGGCTTGGGCAGCCGCTACGTACTGGTCGGCGACGACTTCCGCTTCGGGGCCAAGCGCCAGGGCGATTACGCCACGCTGGATGCCGCCGGCCGCCTCTACGGCTTTGACGTGGCGCGGATGATGAGCTACGAGGTGCACGGCTTGCGGGTCAGCAGTTCGGCGGTGCGCGAGGCGCTGGCCGCTGGACGGATGGAGGCGGCCGCGCAGTTGCTGGGCCGCCCCTATTCGATCTCCGGCCATGTGGTGCACGGCATGAAGCTGGGCCGCCAACTGGGTGCTTCGGCCGCGCAGGCCAACGACGGGTTCCGCACGCTGAACCTGCGCTTCAACCACGACAAACCGGCCGCGCAAGGCATCTTCGCGGTGCGCACCCACGGCCTGACCGAGCAGCCGCTGGACGGCGTGGCCAGCTTTGGTGTGCGACCCACGGTGATGGACGCCGGCCGGGTCTTGTTGGAGGTGCATTGCCTGGACTGGCCGGCGGCGCTGGGCGTGGAAGGGGGCTACGGTAAACTCGT
>JBIIVZ010000369.1:0-3387 GCA_044339175.1 Roseateles sp. | reverse complement strand
CGAGCCCACTCGATCTGAACAGGAGAAATCATGGCATCAAGCAAGGAAATTCGCGGCAAGATCAAGAGCTTCGAGAACACGAAGAAGATCACCAAGGCCATGGAAATGGTCTCGGTCTCGAAGATGCGCAAAGCGCAAGAGCGGGTTCGTGCCGCGCGCCCGTACAGCGAGAAGATCCGTACTTTGGCGGCCAATCTGTCGCAAGCCACGCCCGAGTACAAGCACGCCTTCATGGTCGCAAACGACGCGGCCAAGCCGGTGGGCTACATCGTCGTGACGACCGACAAGGGCTTGTGCGGCGGTTTGAACACCAACATCCTGCGCATGTTGACGGCCAGGCTCAAGGAGCTTGACGGCAAGGGCGTGAAGAGCCAAGCCGTCGCCATCGGCAACAAGGGGCTGGGTTTCTTGAACCGCATCGGCGTGCCGGTGGTGGCTCACATCACTCAGTTGGGTGACAAGCCACATCTGGACAAAATGGTGGGTCCGGTCAAGGTGTTGCTCGATGCTTACGCCGAAGGCAAGTTGTCGGCTGTGTATATCTGCTACACGCGCTTCATCAACACGATGCGGCAAGAGGCGATGGTGCAGCAATTGCTGCCGTTGGCCGCTGACAGCATGGCAGCGAAGGCGTCCGAGCATGGCTGGGACTATGTCTACGAGCCTGATGCCGAAACCGTCATCGACTCGCTGCTGGTGCGTTATGTGGAAGCGCTGGTCTATCAGGCCGTGGCGGACAACATGGCGTCCGAGCACTCGGCACGCATGGTGGCGATGAAGTCGGCGACCGACAACGCGGGCAACGTGATCGGCGAATTGAAGCTGATCTACAACCGCACGCGTCAAGCGGCCATCACCAAAGAACTCTCCGAAATCGTGGGCGGTGCGGCAGCTGTTTAAGCAGCCCCAGCACCACGAGGTCAAGAATCAAGAATCTGCAAGTTTTAAGGATATGAACATGTCGAACGTGCAACAGGTAGCAAGCGCTGAGGGCAAGATTGTCCAGTGCATCGGCGCAGTGGTGGACGTCGAGTTCCCACGCAATGAGATGCCCAAGGTGTACGACGCTTTGAAGCTGGTGGGTTCTGATTCCGGCCTGACGCTGGAAGTGCAGCAACTGCTGGGTGACGGCATCGTGCGCGCCATTGTGATGGGTTCCAGCGACGGCCTGCGCCGTGGTCTGATGGTTCGCAACACCGGCGCCGGCATCACCGTGCCGGTCGGTCGCGCCACCCTCGGCCGCATCATGGACGTGCTGGGCAACCCGATTGACGAGCGCGGCCCGGTCGGTCAAGAGCAAACCGCTCCCATCCACCGCAAGCCACCCGCTTATGACGAACTGAGCCCGTCGCAAGACCTGCTCGAGACCGGCATCAAGGTGATTGACTTGGTCTGCCCGTTCGCCAAGGGCGGCAAGGTCGGCTTGTTCGGTGGTGCCGGTGTCGGCAAGACCGTCAACATGATGGAGCTGATCAATAACATCGCCAAGGCTCACTCGGGTCTGTCGGTGTTTGCCGGTGTGGGCGAGCGGACTCGCGAAGGCAACGACTTCTATCACGAGATGGCCGACTCCGGCGTCGTGAACCTCGAGAAGCTCGAAGACTCCAAGGTCGCGATGGTTTACGGCCAGATGAATGAGCCTCCTGGCAACCGTCTGCGCGTGGCCCTGACCGGCCTGACCATCGCGGAATCGTTCCGTGACGAAGGCAAGGACGTGTTGTTCTTCGTGGACAACATCTATCGCTACACCTTGGCCGGTACCGAAGTGTCCGCGCTGCTGGGCCGTATGCCTTCCGCTGTGGGTTACCAGCCGACGCTGGCCGAAGAAATGGGCCGCTTGCAAGAGCGGATCACTTCGACCAAGGTCGGTTCGATCACCTCCATCCAGGCCGTTTACGTGCCAGCGGATGACTTGACCGACCCGTCGCCAGCCACCACCTTCGCCCACTTGGATTCCACCGTCGTGCTGTCCCGTGACATCGCATCGCTGGGTATCTATCCGGCCGTGGACCCGCTCGACTCCAGCTCACGTCAGCTGGACCCGAACGTCGTCGGCGAAGACCACTACAACACCGCACGTGCCGTCCAGGGCACCCTGCAGCGTTACAAGGAATTGCGCGACATCATCGCGATTCTGGGCATGGACGAGCTGTCGCCTGACGACAAGCTGGCCGTGTCCCGCGCTCGCAAGATCCAACGTTTCCTGAGCCAGCCTTTCCACGTGGCTGAAGTGTTTACCGGCTCGCCGGGCAAATACGTGCCTCTGAAGGAAACCATCCGCGGCTTCAAGATGATTGTTGCCGGCGAGTGTGATCACCTGCCAGAGCAAGCGTTCTACATGGTCGGCACCATCGACGAAGCGTTCGAAAAAGCGAAAAAGATGAACTGATCCCCTTGCGGGCCGACGCCCGACCGGTACGCCGGCACAGCGTCAGCCCGCAACCGAACGGTCCATCTTCTTCACGCTAGGAAAAAAAGACAATGGCAACTATCCACGTTGACGTGGTTTCGGCCGAAGAGTTGATCTTCTCCGGCGAAGCCAAATTCGTTGCACTGCCGGGCGAAAACGGTGAACTGGGCATCTTGCCCCGTCACACACCGTTGATCACCCGCATCAAGCCCGGCGCGGTGCGTATTCAACGCGCCAACGCCGACGGCAGCGACGGTGAAGTCGAGTTCGTCTTCGTCGCCGGTGGCATTCTGGAAGTGCAGCCCGGTTGCGTCACCGTGCTCGCCGACACCGCCATCCGCGGCAAGGACCTCGATGAAGCCAAGGCCGTTGCGGCCCGCGCCCAAGCCGAAGAAGCGATGAAGAACGCCAAGAGCGACATCGATTTTGCTGCCGCTCAAGGCGAGTTTGTCGCCATGGCCGCGCAGATCGCAGCGCTGCGCAAGTTCCGTAAACGTTAAGTTCAGACTTGACGACAGGCCGAACCGGGCCTGCGCCTCCCTGGACTTTCAAACGCCCGCCGACGCAAGTTGAGCGGGCGTTTTCAATCTTATTTCGCCATGACCACAGCTATCGCCATCACCCGCCATCAAGGCATGGAAGCCATCGAGTTGCGCTCGCCGGATGGCGCGTGTGCCACCGTCTTGCTGCACGGCGGGCATTTGTTGTCCTGGATTCCGGCCGGCGGGGAAGAGCAGTTGTATGTGTCGCCGCAGACGGCTTATGCCTCGGGGCAGGCGATACGCGGCGGGGTGCCGGTCATCTTTCCGCAGTTTGCGGCACGTGGCCCGTTGCAGCGTCACGGCTTTGCGCGCAGCAAGCCCTGGCAATTGGTGCTGGCAGAAACCGGCGCGGACGACGCCTTGGCCGTCTTGCGCCTCAGCGACGACGCCGCCAGCCGCATGTTGTGGCCGCACGCCTTCGAGCTGGAGCTGAGC
>JBIIVZ010000368.1:0-3389 GCA_044339175.1 Roseateles sp. | reverse complement strand
GTGACGGCCCGTTGGCAAGAGCTGGACCCGCAGCAGCCCATCGTCTGTTATTGCCATCACGGCATGCGAAGTCTGCAGGTCGTCGCATTCCTGCAGCGCCAGGGCTTTGATTCCGTCTATAACCTTGCCGGCGGCATCGATGCCTGGTCCGGCGAGGCCGATGGCAGCGTGCCGCGCTACTGACGGCAGGTCCCCGAACGCCACTGCTTTGCAGCCGCTCGCCATCCTGTCAGCCAGCCAGCACATTAGCCCGTTAGCCCATTCCAAAATTCACTTCCCGACAAGGACATCCATGTCTACGCACCGCGCATTGATTGAAAACCACCCGTTGAAACGCCTCGGCCTGGCGCTGTTGATGGCTTTTGGCGGGGCGAGTGGCGTGCAGGCACAGAGTCTGCAAGAGCTTTACGACGCAGCCAGGTCTTTCGATGCGATCTATTTGGCCGCTGCGGCCCTGGCCGACTCGGCTCAGTACAAGGCCGCGCAGGCCGATGCCTTGGCCCGCCCGAGCGTCGGCCTGGGCTTGACGGGTTCGCATCAGCGCTCGGATATTCCGTCCGGAATGACGGTGAATTCCGATCTGCTGCAAGCCGGGCTGACGGCCAAATATGCGCTCTTCAACCGTGGCAATGCGCTGACCATCAGCCAAGCACTGCGCAGCTTGGGTGCCGCCAGGACCGATCTGGAAGTCGCCGAGCAAGACCTGATCGTGCGTGTGGCGCAATCCTATTTCGATGTGTTGGCCGCCAAGGATGCGCTCTCCACCACGCAGACCAGCAAGGCGGCGATTGCCGAGCAGCTCGCCTCGGCCAAGCGCAATTTTGAAGTCGGCACGGCCACCATCACCGACACGCGTGAAGCGCAAGCGCGCTTTGACCTGGCCACGGCCGCTGAAATCGGTGCCGACAACGACTTGCGGATCAAAAGCGTGACGCTCGACCAGTTGGTCGGCCGTGTCGGTGTGCTGCCCAAACCGCTGGCCGTGCCGGTAGCGCTGCCTGCGGTGATGCCGGTCAATGTGGAGCCCTGGGTCAGTCAGGCCGATGAGCAGCATCCGTCGATACGCAAAGCGCGGCTGGGTCTGGAAGTGGCCCAACTGGAAACCGGCAAGGCCCGTGCCGCTGAAGGCGTGACGGTCGACTTGACCGGCACGCTGGGCGCTCAGCACCTGCAAAACAGCCTGTCGGGCCAAGCCGCCACGTCATCGGGCGCGGGCACCACCAAAAATGCGTCGCTGGGTATTTCACTGAATTACCCGCTGTACACCGGCGGGGCCACGCAGAACCGCATCATGGAGACGCTGGCCCTGGAAGAGAAGTCCCGCAACGACGTCGACTTTGCGCGTCGCTCGGTGTCCGAAGGCACCCGTCGTGCCTTCTTCGGCGTGCAGTCGCTGACGGCCCAGGTCAGGGCGCTGGAAGCGGCGGAATCATCCAGCAAGCTGGCACTGGACGCCACGCAACTCGGCTACAAGGTCGGTGTGCGCGTCAACCTGGACGTGCTGAACGCCCAGACCCAGCTGTTCACCACCCAGCGCGACTTGGCCAAGGCCCGCTACGACGTGGTGGTCAACGGCCTCAAGCTGCGCCAAGCCGCCGGGCAGTTGAACCCGGCCGATGTGTCGGCGGTCAATCAACTGCTGGCCAAATAGGGCGCGCTGCATCGTGCGTTGCCAGGCCCGCTTCGGCGGGCTTTTTTGTGGCTGTGGCTGTGGCATTCACCGACCGCAGGGGCGGGCCGTCCTCAAGTCCGGCGAGAATGCCCGTCATGCTCTATTTGCTCTCGCCCGCCAAGTCGCTTGACTACGAAACTCCCGTGCCCGCCGCACTGCAAGAGCTGGCCACCGAGCCGCAGTTTTTGCCCCAGTCCAAGACGCTGATCAAGCTGTTGCGCAGCCAGTCGGCGGCCGATGTGGCGGAGCTGATGGATTTGTCTCCCGCGCTGGCGGAATTGAATGTGGCGCGCTACCACGCCTGGGTCCCCAAGTTCACGCCGGCCAACAGCAAGCCGGCCGTGCTGGCCTTCAACGGCGATGTCTACGACGGCTTGAATGCCGCCACCCTGGACGTGGCGGACCTGCAATGGGCGCAAGCGCACCTGGCGATTCTGTCCGGGCTGTACGGTGTGCTGCGGCCACTTGATCTGTTGCAACCGTATCGGCTGGAGATGGGCACCCGCTTGGCCAATGCGGCCGGCAGCAATCTCTACGGTTTCTGGGCCGACCAATTGGCCGAACACCTGAATGCACGCGCCGCCGCCGCTCAGGTGCCGGTGATCGTCAACCTGGCCTCGCAAGAGTACTTCCGCGCTGCCGATCGGCCCTGTCTGCAGCCGCGCGTGATCCACTGCGTGTTCGAGGACTGGAAGACCGATAAGTTCAAGATCATCAGCTTCTTCGCCAAGCGGGCGCGCGGTTTGATGGCACGCTACGCCGTCCAGCAGCGCATCGACACGCCGGCCGGCCTGCAGGGCTTCGACCTGGACGGCTATGCCTATCAGGCCGAGTTGTCGACCCCCGACCGCTTGCTGTTTCGGCGCCGCTTGGCCTGAGCGCTTGATCCCATGAGCAGCGCACAAGTCGTCACCACCGAACTGCGGTTTTGGATCGTTGAGCAGACCCAGCTTGGCCATGCGACCGAACAGGTGCTGGCGTCCATGTTGGCTAGCGGCTGGGATGCCGCCGTGGCGCAGCGGGCGCTGCTTGAAGCCTTGCAACCGGCAGCCGCCGGCGCAGCGCTGGCCGAGCCTCCAGCCGCCGAGCCATCGCAAGCTTTGCCTGGGCCTGATTTGTCTGGCGGCCACGCGCTGCTGTGGGCCGGTGACCGCGAGGTCAAGGTCTTGCTGACGCTCGCGCGCCCTCGGGTGGTGGTGTTTGGCGGCCTGTTGTCGGACGAGGAATGCGACGCGATGGTGGCTTTGTCCGCCGCCCGCCTGGCCCGCTCGGAGACGGTCGCCAGCGCCGAGGGCGGCAGCGAGGTGAATGCCGCGCGCACCAGCGACGGCATGTTTTTCGAGCGGGCTGAAAACGAGGTGGTGCGGCGCGTCGAGGCGCGCTTGGCGCTGCTGCTGAATTGGCCGGCCGAGCGCGGTGAAGGTCTGCAAATCCTGCACTACCGGCCGGGCGCTGAATATCTGCCGCACTACGATTACTTCGACCCTGAAAGTGCCAGCACGCCGGGTATTTTGCTGCGCGGTGGGCAGCGCCTCGCCACCATCGTGATGTACCTCAACACGCCCGCTGCCGGTGGCGCAACGACCTTCCCGGATGTCGCCTTGGAGGTGCAGCCCATCAAGGGCAATGCGGTGTTTTTCAGCTACGACCGACCGCACCCCGACACCCAAAGCCTGCACGGTGGTGCGCCGGTGCGCGAGGGCGAAAAATGGGTGGC
>JBIIVZ010000001.1:0-36304 GCA_044339175.1 Roseateles sp. | reverse complement strand
GCAGCTTTTTCAAGGTCAGCACGTTTGACTTCAAATTCCTTGATCGCGGACTCGGTGGCACGACGTGCCTGGCGAGTAGGGATCAGGAAGTTGCGGGCATAACCGTTCTTGACATTGACGACGTCGCCAAGATTGCCCAGATTGGCCACTTTTTCAAGCAGAATAATTTGCATGGTCAGTGTGTCCTCAAACCTTGTGCTGGTCGCTGTACGGCAGCATGGCGAGGAAACGCGCACGCTTGATTGCCACAGTCAACTGGCGCTGGAAGAAAGCGCGCGTACCGGTCAAGCGAGCGGGCGTGATCTTGCCGTTTTCGCCGACGAAGTCGCGCAATGTATCGATGTCTTTGTAGTCGATCTGCTCAACACCAGTGACGGTGAAGCGGCAGAAACGCTTGCGACGGAACAGCAACGATTGAGTGTTGCGCTTTGGCTTCTTATCTTTCGAGAAGCGGCCTTTACCACGTGGTGGAGCCATCGTATGACCTCTTTAATTTAGATCCGGATTCGAACAATTCGGTGCTTACACACTCTCCAGAGCGGTGATGTGGAAAATAACTCCACGTCCGTTGCGCTGGTTGCTGAGGAAGCCCGAAAAGCGGGCTGTTCCCCCAACACCCAAGGCTTGGAGCAGCTTGGCCGTCTCGCCAACCGCCACCGCTTTGATCTCCATGGAAACCTTGCGAGGCTTACCGGCTTCTTGCACCTGACCCTCATGCTTCAAGCTGAGATCCAGGGCAATCAGCCCGGCGGGCGTATATCTGACCAAACCCAGTTCCAGCAACTGCGCTTGCAAAATCAGCTGATTCAAATTTGAGTCAGAGCGATCTTGCGCTGCAGTCCATGCTGTCAACCGGTGCAAACACTTGGCTTGGAGCCTGATTTAGGCAGTTGCTGCTTGCGGAGCCTTGCGGGCTTCTTCGCGATCCACAGTCTTCATCATCACTGAAGGTGCGGTCACAGCCTTGGGCGTCAACACCGTCAGGTGGCGCAGCACGGCATCGTTGAAGCGAAAGCCAGTTTCCAGCTCGATCAAAGTTGCATTGCTGCACTCGATGTTCAAGCACAGGTAATGTGCTTTAGCCAGCTTCTGGATCAGGTAAGCCATTTGACGGCGGCCCCAATCTTCAACACGGGTCACAACACCGCCACCGCTGGTGATCAGTGTCTTGTAACGCTCCAGCATGGCCGGAACTTGTTCGCTTTGATCCGGATGGATCAGCAGCACGATTTCATAGTGACGCATAAATACTCCTTGTGGATTCCAGGCAGATTTCTCTGGCCTGAGGAAGCCGAGCCACTCTGTAATTAGCAGACGGTCACGTGGTCACGGCAAGGCGGAACCCAAGATTCTAGCCGCTTCTTGCAGCACGCTGTATGTTTTTTATGTCAAGCAAGAGGCGGGCTGCGCAGATGACTCAACATCGCGAGCTGCGGCGGCTTGGACGCGGGTGTCAGCCAACTGATCAGGAACACCGCAGCAAAGCCCGCCGGCACGCCGAACAGCCCGGCCGAAATCGGCTGAATCCCCCACCACAACTGCGGCGGCCCCAAGATGCCTAGCGCCAGGCGCAGCGGCGGATGGGTAGACAGGATGTAGTAACAAGTCACGCCCAAACCCACCAGCATGCCGGTCACCGCGCCCCAGGCGTTGGCTCGTCGCCAGAAAATGCCCAGCACCAAGGCCGGAAAAAACGCTGCCCCCGCGATGGAAAACGCGGCCGCAACCATGAACAGAATATCGGCCGGCTTTTGCGCCGCAATCGCAGCGGCTGCCAGCGCCGTGATGAGCAGCAACGCTTTGGACATGGTGACCCGCCGGGTGGTGGTGGCGGCCGGGTTGATGACCCGGAAATAAATGTCGTGCGACAGCGCCGCCGAGATTGTCAGCAACAAGCCGTCGGCTGTGGACAACGCCGCCGCCAAGCCGCCCGCTGCGACCATGCCCGACACCACATACGGCAAGCCCGCCAACTCAGGCGTGACCAGCATGATGATGTCGCTGCTGATGCGCATCTCACCCAGTTGCAGCACCCCGTCACCGTTCACATCGCTGACCGATAACAGCCCCGGATCGACCCGCGTCCACTGCGCGATCCAGGCCGGCAGTTGATCAAACGGCGTCCCGACCAAGTGATTGAACACCTCGTACTTGACCATCACCGCCAGAGCCGGCGCGGTGAAATAGAGCAGCGAGATAAAGAACAGCGACCAAGCGACCGATTCCCGCGCCTCACGCACGGTGGGCGTCGTGTAGTAACGCATCAGGATATGCGGCAGACCGGCGGTGCCCACCATCAAACAAAACACCAGCGCCAGGAAATTGCGCCGCGATTCATCGAATTGCAGGCGCTGCGGCGGAGTCCCGTCCGGGTCGCCGGCAAACGCCTGGGCGTGTGGCGGCATGCCGGCCAGCGGCAGCGCCCGCGCCTCGTTGGCCGCTCGTGCGCGCTCCCATTGATCGCGCGCCTCGGCGGGCGTGCGCGGCAGCAGGGCCTGCCTTTTTTCCGCCGCCTGGATTTCCGCCAGCGGCGCGTCGGCCGCCTTCAGCGCGGCCACTTGCCGGGCGGCCTGAATGCGCTCGCGCGCCAGCGTCACTGGCACGTCCTGCAATTTGTGCTCGAAGCTGGCGGCGCGCTGAGTGAACACCTCACGCACTTGCAGCTCCAACGGGTCAACCAGCAATTGCTGCTCGCGCTGGCTGATCTGCTGCAATTGATAGCCATACACCAGTTGCGGGAACGGCAGCCCGGTTTGCTCCACGCAAAGCCAAGCGACGGGCACCAGATAGGCCACGATCAAAACAATGTATTGCGCCACTTGCGTCCAGGTGACGGCCCGCATGCCGCCCAAGAACGAGCACACCAACACACCACCCAAGCCGACGAATACGCCGATCTCGAACGCCAAGCCGGTCAGGCGCGAGGTAATCAGGCCGACGCCGTAAATTTGTGCCACCACGTAGATGAAGGACACCAGAATGGCGGCGGCCGCGCCGATCAAACGCGGTGCCCGGCCGCCGTAGCGGGCCCCCAGAAAGTCAGGAATGGTGAACTGGCCGAATTGGCGCAAATAAGGTGCCAAGCAAAGTGCCACCAGGCAAAAGCCGCCGGTCCAACCGAGCACGAAGGCTAAACCGCCGTAGCCAGACAAATAAAGCGTGCCGGCCATGCCGATGAAGGAAGCGGCGCTCATCCAGTCGGCTCCAGCCGCCAGGCCGTTGTAAAGCGCCGGTACACGCCGGCCAGCGACGTAGTACTCGTCGGTGTCGGTGGTGCGGCTCAGCAAGCCGATGCCGGCATACACGCCCACGGTGGCCGCCAGAAAGCTGAAGCCGATCCAGCTCTTCGGCAAGCCCCAACGCTCCAGCAGCGCCAGCGCCAACACAAACAGCACAAAGCCGAGCGTGTACCAGGCGTAAATGCGGTTCAGCTGCGGACTCATGCTGACTGCCACGCCAGCGGCCACCCTATTGGAACCGGCTGAGGCGTTGACTGAGGTATTGGACGACATGGGGATCGGCGCGCTGATGGCCTCGCGGCTGGTGGCAAGCGCTCATCATGTGAGCGGGGGCGGCCCGCGTCGATCCCAACGAACCCGCCCCGCACCACAGGCGAGCAACCCATCAGGGCCACTCGTTTGATGAAGATAATCAGCCCCAATGCGGGGCTGAGGGTCGATCAGCGACTGGCCAGACGCTGCCAGGTTTCGATCACCGAGTCCGGGTTCAGGGAAATCGAACCAATCCCCTCATCGGCCAGCCAGTCCGCAAAGTCCGGATGGTCGCTGGGGCCTTGGCCGCAGATACCGATGTATTTGCCGGTGGCGCGGCAAGCGCTGATGGCACGCGAGATCAAGGCCTTGACCGCAGGATCACGCTCGTCGAAGTCACCTGCCAGTTGCTCCAGCCCGGAATCCCGGTCCAGGCCCAGCGTCAGCTGAGTCAGGTCGTTCGAGCCAATCGACATGCCGTCGAAGTGCTCCAGGAAGGCCTCGGCCAAGATGGCGTTGCTGGGCACTTCGCACATCATGATGACGCGCAAGCCGTCTTGCCCGCCCGCCGCCGCACGCTTGAGCCCGCGCTCGGCCAGCATGGTGACAACTCGCTCGGCCTGGCGCACGGTGCGCACGAACGGCACCATGATTTCGATGTTGGAGAGGCCCATCTCGTTGCGCGCCCGCTTCAATGCCTCGCATTCCATCGCGAAGGCGTCGCTGAACTCGCCGCTGATGTAGCGCGATGCACCACGGAAGCCCAACATCGGGTTCTCTTCATCAGGCTCATAGCGCGAGCCGCCGATCAGCTTGCGGTACTCGTTGCTCTTGAAGTCAGACAAACGCACGATCACCGGACGCGGGAAGAAAGCGGCCGCAATCGTCGCGATGCCTTCAACCAATTTGTCGACATAAAACGCCCGTGGCGAGGCATAGCCGCGCGCCACCGATTCGACTGCCTTTTTCAAGTCGGCGTCGATATTCGGGTAGTCGAGGATGGCCTTCGGGTGCACACCGATGTTGTTGTTGATGATGAATTCAAGCCGTGCCAAGCCCACGCCAGCGCTGGGCATCTGGGCAAAGTTGAAGGCCAACTGCGGGTTGCCCACATTCATCATGATCTTGATCGGGCAGTACGGCAGTTCGCCGCGGTGCACCTCGCTGACCTCGGTTTCCAGCAGGCCGTCGTAGACAAAGCCGGTATCGCCCTCGGAGCAAACGACCGTCACCAATTGCCCGTCCTTCAAAGTCTCGGTCGCGTCGCCGCAGCCGACCACGGCCGGAATGCCCAGTTCGCGCGCAATGATGGCGGCGTGGCACGTGCGCCCGCCACGGTTGGTCACAATGGCCGAGGCCCGCTTCATCACCGGCTCCCAGTTCGGATCGGTCATGTCGGTGACCAGCACATCACCGGGCTGGACCCGGTCCATCTCGCTGATGTTGGAGACCAGACGAACCGGGCCAGTACCGATCTTCTGGCCGATCGCGCGGCCTTCGGCCAACACGGTGCCGGTCTTGGTCGGGTCACCCTTCAACTTGTAGCGGTGCTCGACTTGACCGGCCGCTTGGCTTTTCACTGTCTCAGGCCGAGCCTGCAGGATGTAGATCTTGCCGTCGAGGCCATCGCGACCCCATTCGATGTCCATCGGGCGACCGTAATGCTGCTCGATCACGCAAGCGTAGCGAGCCAACTCGATCACTTCGGCATCTGCCAGCGAGTAGCGGTTGCGCGCCTCGGGGGCCGTGTCCACCGTCCTCACCAACTTGCCGGTGGCCGCCTTTTCTTCGGCCGAGCTGAACTCCATGCGGATCAGCTTGGAGCCCAAATTGCGCCGGATGATGGGCAGCTTGCCGCGCGCCAGGGCCGGCTTGTGGACATAGAACTCGTCCGGATTGACGGCCCCCTGCACCACCGTTTCGCCCAGGCCATAACTGGATGTGATGAACACCACATCTTTGAAACCGGACTCGGTGTCGATGGTGAAGACCACGCCGGCCGCACCCAGATCCGAGCGCACCATGCGCTGCACGCCAGCGGACAGCGCCACATCGGCGTGGGCAAAGCCCTTGTGGACGCGGTAGCTGATGGCCCGGTCGTTGTAGAGCGAGGCAAACACTTCCTTCATCTTGTGCAGCACTTCTTCGATGCCGACCACATTCAGGAACGACTCCTGCTGACCGGCGAACGAGGCGTCGGGCAGGTCTTCGGCGGTGGCGGATGAGCGCACCGCAAATGACACGTCGGGATGCTCCACCGTCAGGGTCGCAAAAGCGCTGCGGATCTGCGCCTCCAGGTCAGCGGGGAACGGCTGTGCTTCAAGCCAAGCGCGAATCTCGGTGCCGGCTTCGGCCAAGGCGCGCACGTCGTCGGTGTTGAGCGTGCTCAAGCGCGCTTCGATGCGCTTGTCCAGACCCTCGTAGGCCAGGAACTCCCGGAACGCGTGGGCCGTGGTGGCAAAGCCGCCGGGCACGCGCACATCCGTGGCGGCCAGTTGGGAAATCATCTCGCCGAGGCTGGCGTTCTTGCCGCCGACCACCTCGACGTCGGACATCCTCAGATTCTCAAAGGGAACGACCAGGGCGGCCGCATCAAAGCGTGTGGACATGGGAAAACTCCGTGATGTTGAAAATTCTGGGTTCCCGCTGCTGTTGCTGTTGTCGCGCAGGCACATTCACTGCGGCGATGGACACATGCCAAGCACTCAACGATTGTTGATTGTGATTTTGGGTTGAGGGCAGGCATGGATTGGGCGGGAATCGACAATCGATTCTAAGGGGAAGCCCCTTTATGATGAAACAGAACTCTAGAGCGACTTCCTCATGCCCAATCGCACCGTGTATTACGTCTCGGATGGCACCGGCATCACCGCCGAAACCTTCGGCAATTCGATCCTGGCCCAGTTCCCGATCAAGCCGCGCCATGTCCGCCGCCCCTTTGTGGATTCAGCTGAAAAAGCCTATGCCGTGGTGCGGGAAATCAACGAAACCTGCGAGCGCGAGGGCCGACGCGCCGTCGTCTTTGCCACCCTGGTCAACCGAGACGTACTGAAGGTCGTGCGAGACCATTGCAAGGGCCGGGTGCTGGACATGTTCGGCACCTTCATCGAGCCGCTGGAAGAGGAGTTCGAGGTCAAGTCCAACCACCGGGTCGGCCGCTTCTCTGATGTGGCGCGCAGTCAGGAATATCACGACCGCATCGAAGCGATCAATTTCACCCTGATCCACGATGACGGGCAATCTGCCAAAAATCTCGACATCGCCGACGTGATCCTGGTCGGCGTGTCGCGCAGCGGCAAGACGCCGACCTCGCTCTACCTCGCCTTGCAGCACGGCATCAAGGCGGCCAACTATCCGCTGATTCCCGAGGACTTCGAGCGCGGCAAGTTCCCCGCCACCTTGGCCCCGCACAAACGCAAATGTTTTGGTCTGACCATCGACCCCGAACGTCTCAGCCAGATCCGCAACGAGCGCCGCCCCGGCAGCAAGTACGCCGACCTGATGAACTGCCGCTATGAGGTCAACGAAGCCGAAGCGATGATGAAGCGCGACTCCATCGCTTGGCTCTCCTCCACCCACAAGTCGATCGAAGAAATCGCCACAACCATACTGCACGATATCCGGCCGGACAGATTGAGTTACTGAGGCATTGGTGACGGATCGAGCGTAGCGAGCTCGGTTACCAACACTTCAAGCGGGTTCTGGGTGACGGATCGAGCGTAGCGAGCTCGGTTACCCACACTTCAAGCGGGCTTCAACGCAGCAACTTCTGACGCGCCGATTCATACAGGCAGATCGCTGCGGCGCTGCCGACGTTCAACGATTCTTCGCCACCGGGTTGCGGTATGCCCACAGTCAGGGCACAGCGCCGCAACAGTTCAGGTTGAACGCCCTGCCCTTCATGCCCCATGACCCAAGCGCAGGGGCTGGGCAGTTGTAGCTGATGCAATTGCTGAGTGGCGTAGGAGCTGGTGGCGACCAGCGGCAGTTGCAAGGCGTCAAGGTCCGCAGGCTCCAGCCCCTCGATCAGACGCAGGCCGAAATGAGCACCCATGCCGGCGCGCAGCACCTTGGGGCTCCACAAAGCGGCCGTGCCCTTCAGCGCCAGCACCTGGCGAAAACCCATCGCC
Organism: Roseateles sp.; assembly: GCA_044339175.1. Taxonomy (GTDB): domain Bacteria; phylum Pseudomonadota; class Gammaproteobacteria; order Burkholderiales; family Burkholderiaceae_C; genus Paucibacter_A. Next base: position 28,683 of record JBIIVZ010000001.1, on the reverse strand, counting down.
GCCGCGTTGCGCAAGATCGTGCCGACATTACCGGCGTCCTGCAAACGGTCGAGGATGACCGAATCGACGCCGGGTGTCGGGCCGGTCTGGGCATCATGGGGCACTTCAAAGCCGATTTGCGCCGGCGACTCCAGGCCACTGATCATCTTGAACAGGGCCAGCGGCACGACCAACTGGCGGGGCGCGGCATCGGCCAAGGCGCGCAAGGCCGGGTCAGCGCAGGCCTCCTCGGTCAACACCGCCAGCGTCACCGCGTGGCCGCGCGCCAGACAAGCACGCGCCAAGTGGTCGCCTTCCAGCCAGACAGAGCCCAACTTGCGGTAGGCATTGCCGTCTTGGCTGAGCTTGCGCAAGCGCTGTAGCGACGGGTTGTCGCGTGAGGTGATGTGCAGGATTTGACTCATGATCCTAAATTCGGCAATCGGCAATCGGCAATCGGCTGCGTCGCGTTCTCACCCAAAGGGCGGTAGCGGACGGGCGGAGAAATCTCAATCGACATGTGGCCTCCGAGGCGCTGGGGAGCGGTCAACTGTCGAATCTAGGGTTGACTCGCCAGAATTTCTCGCACCGGGCCGAAAGTCCGCCGATGCCAGGGTGTGACGCCGTGCACCAGCAGCGCCGCCAGATGTTCGGCCGTCGGGTAACCCTTGTGCGCCGCAAAGCCGTAGCCGGGATAGGTCTCGTGCATCTGCAAGCATTGGCGGTCGCGGTGAACCTTGGCCAGGATCGAGGCGGCTGAAATCGCTTGCACCTTGCTGTCGCCCTTGACGATGGCCTGAGCTGGCACTTTCAATTGAGGCAAGCGGTTACCGTCCACCAACACCATTTGCGGTTTCAAGCGCAAGCCCTCAACGGCGCGGCGCATGGCCAGCAACGTCGCTTGCAGGATGTTCAGGCTGTCGATTTCTTCGACGCTGGCTTCGGCAATGCAAAAACACAAGGCCTTGGCCCGAATTTCATCGAACAGGCGTTCGCGCTTTTTTTCGCTCAACAGCTTGGAATCGGCCAAGCCCTCGATCGGTTTGCTGACATCCAGCATGACGGCAGCAGCCACGACCGGCCCGGCCAAGGGCCCACGGCCAGCCTCATCCACACCGGCCATCAGCCCTGGGCCCGTCCAATACAAACTCAGCTCAGCGTTGGATGATTTTTGCGATGGCATCGCTGGCCTGTTGCGCAGTATTGCAGCGCAGCGTCAGATGTTGTTGCTCGAAGCAGGCTTGCGCCCGCGCATAACGCGGCGCGTCGTCCAGCCAGGCCAGGCCCTCGCGCGCCAAGGCCTCGGGCGTGCAGGCGTCTTGAATCAGCTCGGGCACGATGAATTCGCGTGCCAACACATTCGGCAGCCCGACCCACGGTTGGTAATTCTTGCCCTTCATGCGCCACCAGTTCAGCGCATTCATGCGGTAGGCAATCACCATCGGGCGCTTGAACAAGGCGGCCTCCAGCGTGGCGGTTCCGCTGGCCACCAGCGTCACATCGCAAGCGGCCAGCGCCTCGTGTGAGCGACCGTCCAGCAACTGCAACTCCAACTCAGGCGCTTGGCGAGCCAGCATGGGCTCAAGCAGTTCGCGCAAGCCCGGTGCCACCGGCATCACAAAACGCAGCTCGGGCCGGGCTTTTTGCATCAGCACGGCAGCCTGCAGCAACGGTTCGGCGATGTAGCGCAACTCGCTGCGGCGACTACCCGGCAACAGCGCGACCACCACGGCTTGCTCAGCCAAGCCGAGGGCCGCGCGGCTGGCCGCTTTGGGCACTTGCAGCGGGATGGCGTCGGCCAGAGGATGACCCACGTAAGTCGCCCCGATGCCGTGCGGCTGCAGCAAAGCAGGCTCGAACGGGAACAAGCACAGCACGTGATCGGCAGCACGTTTGATTTTCTCCACCCGCTCGGCCCGCCACGCCCAGATGGACGGGCAGACAAAGTGCACCGTTTTCATGCCGGCCTCGCGCAAGCGCTGCTCCAGGCCGAAGTTGAAATCGGGGGCGTCCACCCCGATGAAGGCAGCAGGCCGCGCGTCGCCCTGAAGCGCCAGCAGCCGCTGTGCCAGTTGCGAGCGAATCGACAGCAGCTCACGCAGATTCAGCAGCGCATCGACATAGCCGAACACCGATAACTTGTCGTGCGGCCACCAAGCCTCGAAGCCCTGTGCCGCCATACGTGGCCCACCAATACCCTGCGCCGTCAGCCCAGGCCAGCGTGCACGCAGGCCGCCGAGCAAGAGCCCGGCCAGCAGGTCGCCGGAGGCTTCACCGGCCACCATCGCAAATTTAGGCGGCACTGCACTCATTGAACCTAGATCCGGCAGTTGGACGCGGCTGAGTGGGCTGCGATGCGGTGCGTTGGCAAGGCGCTGCGACGCAGTGGGCTCTTGCCCACCAGGAGAAGCAACGCAGCCAGCGTGCCGTAGCGCGGCACAATCGGCTGCGTAGCGTTCTCACCCAATGGGTGAAGGCGCGCGGGCAGGGAAATCTCAATGGACAAGGGGCCTCCGAGGCGGTGGGGAGCGGTCATCTGCCGGATCTAGGTTGAAACGTCACTTCGGTCAAGCAACGGGCTAGCGCACGATGCCGCGCTTGGCCGCGACCAAAAAGGGCAGCATGGTGTCGATGTCGGCATCGGCCGCCGCGTCCTGGCCACGCAGGCCTTCAATCGCCGCCACAGCTTGCTCCAGCGTCAGTGACTCGCGATACAAGAACTTGTACATCTGCCGGATCACCGCAATCCGTTCGGGGGTGAACCCGCGGCGCCGCAAGCCCACCACATTGACCGCACGAGCCGCCAACGGGTTGCCGTCCACGGTGATGAAAGGCGGCACATCTTGCGCCACATGACCTTGAAAACCGATCATCGCGTGAGCACCGATCTTGACGAACTGATGCACGCCGCTCAGCCCGCCAATCGTGGCCCAGTCGCCCACCTGCACATGGCCAGCCAGCGTCGCGGCATTGGCCAGCACCGTGTGACTGCCCAACTGCACATCATGGGCGATGTGCACATAAGCCATGATCCAGTTGTCGGAGCCGATGCGCGTCACGCCACCATCTTGTGCCGTGCCCAGATTGAGGGTGCAGAACTCGCGAATGACATTGCGATCGCCCAGCACCAGCTCGGTCGGCTCACCGGCATATTTCATGTCCTGCGGCACAGCTCCGATGGAGTTGAACTGAAAAATGCGGTTGTGTTCACCAATCGTCGTGCGGCCCTCGATCACGCAATGCGGGCCAATCGTGCTGCCCGCGGCAATGCGCACCTGCGGACCGATCAGGGTAAACGCGCCAACGCTGACGGTGCTGTCCAACTGCGCCGCCGGGTCAACCTGGGCGGTGGGATGAATCATCGCCATCGCCAACTCAGCAAGGTGCCGCGATACGCCGCATCGTGCAAATCAACTGCGCTTCGGCCGCCAGTTCAGTGCCGACCCAAGCTTGGCCAGTGAATTTGAAAATGCCGGCCTTGGCACGATCCAACGTCACTTCCATCTGCAGTTGATCACCAGGCACCACCGGTCGCTTGAAGCGGGCCCCGTCGATGCCGGCGAAATAAACCACTGTGTTCTCGTCCAACTCGGTGCCGCTGGTGTGCAGCGACAGCAAGGTGGCAGCCTGAGCCATCGCCTCCAGAATCAGCACGCCCGGCATCACCGGGTGATGCGGGAAGTGGCCGACAAAATAAGGCTCGTTGATGCTGACGTTCTTCAGCGCCCGGATGCGCTTGCCCTTTTCGATCTCCAGCACCCGATCCACCAGCAAGATGGGATAGCGGTGCGGCAGTTTCTTCAGGATCTCGTGGATGTCCATGGTGTTCAATTCTTCTTCTCGAGCGCGCGCAAACGGCTACGCATTTCATAAAGTTGACGCAAAGTGGCCGCGTTCTTTTCCCAGCTCGCATTGTCATCGAAGGGAAACATGCCGCTGTACTGGCCAGGCCGGGTGATGCTGCGGCTGATGACCGTGGCGGCAGACACATGCACATGGTCGGCCAAGGTCAGGTGACCCAGCACGATGGCACCACCGCCCACCGTGCAATGCGCGCCGATGACGGCGCTGCCTGCCACTCCCGCACAACCGGCCATCGCCGTGTGTGCGCCGACCCGCACGTTGTGGCCGATCTGCACCAGGTTGTCGAGCTTGACGCCGTCAGCCAGCACGGTATCTTCCAGCGCACCGCGGTCCACACAGGTGTTGGCACCAATTTCCACATCGTTGCCGATGCTGACTGCGCCGAGTTGTTCAATCTTTTCCCAGCGGCCCTGCGTCGGCGCAAAGCCGAAGCCGTCGGCACCGATGACCACACCGCTGTGAATGATGCAGCGCTCTCCGACGCTGCAATCGAAACCCAGCGTCACCCGCGCAGCCAAGCGACTGCCGGCTCCGACCCGGGCATTGCGCTCGATCACGCAGTGGGCCCCGATCCGAGCACCCACGCCGATGCGAACCGCCGCTTCGATCACGACCAACGGGCCAACATCGACGCCCTCGCCCAACTCCGCCGAGGGGTCGATCACGGCACTGGGATGGATTCGGGCCGCAGCCAATGGGCGGATCTTGGCCGCCCACCATTGAGTCAAGCGGGCAAAGTAGAGATAAGGGTCGGCGGTGACAATGGCCGCACCGCGTGCGGCGGCGACTTCGGCAAACGCTGGTGCCACGATCACACAGGCTGCGGCTGTGGTGCCGAGTTGTGCTTGGTAGCGCGGATTGGCCAGAAAGCTGAGGGTTGCGGCATCGGCCCCTTCAAGCGGGCCAATGCGCTGGATCATGACCTCGGGCCCGCCCTGCAGATCGCCGCCCAAGGCGGCGACGACGTCAGCCAAGCAGACCGGCAGCACCGCTTACTTCTGGGCGTTCAACGCGTCGATCACCTTTTTGGTGATGTCCACGCGGGCACTGAAGTGGATCGCATCCTGCAAGATCAAGTCGTACTTTTCAGCATCGAAGATCTGCTTGATGACGCGGTTGGCGCGCTCGACCACGGCACCCAATTCTTCGTTCTTGCGTTGGGTCAGGTCTTCTTGCCATTCACGGCGCTTGCGCTGCAGTTCGCGGTCTTGCTCGACCAGATCCCGCTGACGCCGGTTGCGCTCAGCCTCGGCCAACGTCGGCGCGTCTTTTTCCAGCTTTTCGGCCGCACTGCGCAGTTTGGCTTCCAGGTCTTTCAGGTCTTTTTCGCGCTTGCCGAATTCAGCTTCCAGCTTCAGCTGAGCGGCCTTGGCCAGATTGGCTTCGCGCAACACGCGCTCACTGTTGACGTAGCCAATCTTCATCATCTCCTGCGCTTGCAGGCCCACCATGGGCAGGGATATCAGGGCGGTCAACACCACCGTTTTCAACAGCTTGCTAGTCATTAGAATGCATTCCCGATTTGGAATTGGAACTTCTCGATTCTATCCGTGGGTTTCTTGCGCAGCGGCGAGCCGAAGCTCAGTCGCAGCGGGCCCATCGGGGATATCCAACTGATGCCGACGCCGGCAGAAGCGCGTATCGAATCCGTGTCGATCTTCTCGTTCGGCCCCCACACGTTGCCGGCGTCGGCAAAGCCGAACATCCGGAACGTTTTGTCGTTGCCGCCGCCCGGCACCGGCAGGTACAACTCCAAGTTGACGTTGATCCGGCGGTTGCCGCCGATGCGGGTGCCGGTCACATCGACCGGACCCAGCGTGCCAGCCTCGAACACCCGCACCGAGCCCAAGCCGCCGGCGTAGAAATTCTTGAAGATCGGGTAAGGCTTGCCGCTGATGCCGACGCCGTAACCGAGCTCGCTGTTCAGGCCCAGCGTGATCTTGTTCGTGATGGGCAAATAGTGCTGGTATTGCAAATTGGCACGCGCATACAGCGCATCACCCGCCGGGCTCAGTTCCAGATTGACGCGCTGGAACTTGCCGACGGTGGGCGAAATGATGCTGTCACGGTTGTCGCGCTGCCAGCCAATCGTCAGCGGAAACGCAGTGCTGGATTGGCCGAATTGCTTGCCGTACAGCAGATAACTGTTGGGCAAGCCCGACGAGGTGCTGAGTCGGGTGTTTTCATAACCAACGCCAAAGAACACCGTGTCAAGCTCGGAGAACGGCACGCCAAACCGCACCGACGCACCGTGCGTCACCAGTTCATAAACCTCGCCCAGCGAGTTGGCGGGACGCTGCGTGCGGTAGAACACATCAAGCGCGCGCGACACGCCGTCCACCGTGAAATACGGGTCCACGGTGCTGAGCACCACGGCACGGCCGATCGACGAGGTGTTCAGCTCCAAGCCCAGGTAGTTGCCCGAACCAAAGACGTTTTCTTGCCGGATTGCACCGCTGAAGGACAGTTTTTGCTGACTCGAATAACCGGCACCGACCTGGATGTTGCCGGTCGGGCGCTCGATCACATTCAGCACCACATCGACCTGATCTTGTGCACCGGCCACTTCGTTGGTGTCGATCGTCACTTCCTTGAAGTAGCCGAGTCGCTCCACCCGGTCGCGCGAAGCCTTGATGCGCTGGCCGTCGTACCAAGCCGATTCGAACTGCCGGAATTCGCGCCGGATCACTTCGTCGCGAGTGCGCGAGTTGCCAGAAATCAGCACCCGGCGGACATATACCCGGCGCTGCGGCTCGGCCACAAAGGTCACCACCACTTGGCCGGTGGCGCGGTCAATTTCAGGCCGGCTTTCAACGCGGGCGAAGGCGTAACCAAACGTGCCGTACAAGTCGGTGAAGGCACGCGTCGTCTGCGCCACCGCTTCGCCTTGGTAAGGCTGACCCGGCTTCAGCATGACCAAGTTCTTGAAATCCTGCTCGCGTCCGAGGAACTCGCCCTCCAGCTTGACCGCCGTGACCGTGTACGGCTGACCTTCGCTGATGGTGATGGCGAGGTTGATGCTTTGCTTGTCGGGTGAAATCGTCACCTGGGTCGAAGTGACCGCAAATTCCAGATAACCCCGGTTCAAGTAATAAGACCGCAGCGTCTCGAGGTCGGCATTCAGCTTGGCGCGCGAATAGCGATCGGTCTTGGTGTACCAAGTCAACCAGCCGCTGGAGGTCTGCTCCAACAGGCCGCTCAAAGTGCTCTCAGAAAACACCTTATTGCCCAGAATACGGACCTCGCCGATCTTGGCAGGCTCGCCTTCGGTGACGGTAAAGCTGACGTTGACGCGGTTGCGCTCCAGCGGCGTGATCGTCGTGGTGACCTCGGCACCGTACAGGCTGCGGGTCAAATACTGACGCTTCAGCTCTTGTTCGGCACGGTCGGCCAGCGCCTTGTCGAACGGCTTCCCTTCACCGATGCCGACTTCCTTCAGCGATTTGCTCAGCGCCTCGGTGTCGAATTCCTTCAGCCCGACAAAGCTGACGTTGGCAATGATCGAGCGCTCTTCGATGATCACCACCACCGACTTGTCGTCGATGTTGATGCGCACGTCTTTGAACAGGCCGGTCGCGAACAAGGCGCGAATGGCGGCAGCGCCCTTCTCGTCGTTGTAGTTGTCACCGATGCGGAACGGCAGCGACGCGAACACGGTGCCGGGATCGGTCCGGTTCAGGCCTTCAACGCGGATGTCCTTGAGTATGAACGGGTCAACTGCCCAGGCGACGCCTGACTGCAGAGCGGCCGCAAGGGCCAGGGTCAGGAATGCGGGCCGCTTGGGCGCACCAAATCTTAAAAATGAGGGCATGCAGATAGGATCAATGCAGGCCCGTCAAGCGGGCCACGTCGTTGGAAAGGGCTAAGGCCATCATCAGCATCAGAACCAGCGCGCCTGCGCGCTGCAACTGCTGTTGCCACCACTCCGAGACGGGGCGGCCGGTCAGACCCTCGAAAAGATAATACATCAGGTGCCCACCGTCGAGCATCGGCAAAGGCAGCAGGTTCAGCACGCCTAGGCTGACGCTGACCAGCGCCAGAAAGCCCAGGTAGTGAGGTAAGCCCAGCCGTGCGGACTGACCGGCATAGTCGGCAATGGTCAACGGGCCACTCAAATTCTTCAGCGACGCTTCACCGATGACCATGCGCCCAAACATCTTCAGCGTCATCCAGGACATGTCGAACGTGCGCACCGCGCCGCGCGACAAACCGTCCCAGAAACCGTAGCGCAGCGTCACCAGCGCCGGCACACCACCGACCATTGCTTCGATCCGGCCGATGCGCTGCCCAGCTTCTTCTATCACCTTGGGCTGGACCTGCAACTCCAGCACCTGGCCAGAGCGCTCGACACGCCAGAGCATGGCGCGCCCGGCATTGCCGTCCACGGCAGCCCGAATCAATTCACGCAAGCTGGCGGCATCGGCCACCGCCGCGCCGTCCACTGCGCGCACGTGGTCGCCCTCCCGCAGGCCCGCCGACTTGGCGGCACCGCCGTCGGTCAAACGGCCCAGCAAGGGCTCGCTGAAAGCGGCACCCAGACCCAATTTCCGCAGCAGCGCGGCATCCATGTCCTGGCCAGCCAAGCTGTCGGTGTCCAAGACCAAGTTACGGCGCGCATGTCCCTGGGCATCGCTGACCAGCAGATACAGCTTGCGCCCTTCGGCCACCGCCTGTGCAGCTTGCCAGCGCAGTTCAGAGAGCGCTTGCAAGTCATCCCAATGCTCGCCGTCTGCCGAGCTGGACTGCACCCAATCGCCGGCGCGTTGGCCGCCGCGCTCGGCCACCGAACCGGCCAGCGGTGCGCCCAGCAAGGCCTTGGGCTCTTCCATGCCGATCCAGTTGGCAGCACCGAACAGGACGACCGCCAGCAGCAAATTGGCCATCGGCCCGGCCAGCACAATGGCGACGCGCTGGCGCAAGGGCCGGTTGTTGAAGGCTTGCGCACGCAACGGTTCGGGCACCGGCCCTTCGCGTTCATCAAGCATGCGCACATAGCCGCCCAGCGGCAGCGCGCAGAGGGTGAATTCGGTGGCGTCCGGCCCGCTTTGGCGACGCCAGATGACGGGGCCAAAGCCGACCGAAAAGCGCAACACTTTGACGCCGCAAGCGCGGGCCACGCGGTAATGGCCGTACTCGTGCACGACGATCAACACCGCCAAGGTAAAGATGAAAGCCAGCAAGGTACTCATGCAGTCAACCCGGTAATCAGTGCCAGCGCGTGGCGGCGGGCGCGTGCATCCAAACCCAACAAGCCTGCCACGCTGGCGCATTCGCCGGCTTCGGGTTGCAACTCTTCGAGGCTTTGCGCATTGACGCGGTGAATCTGATCAAAGCGCAGTCGCTGCGCCAAAAAGGCCTCAACCGCCACTTCGTTGGCCGCATTCAGCACCGCTGTTGCGCCTTCAGGACCGCGCAGCGCCGCCCAGGACAGGTGCAAGCCAGGGAAGCGGTCGCTGTCGGCCTCTTCGAAACTCAGGTCTGCCAGTTGCAGCAGATCAAGCCGACTGGCCCCGGCATCGATGCGCTCGGGGAAGGACAAGCCGTAGGCGATCGGCACCCGCATATCGGGTGTGCCCATTTGAGCCAGCACCGACATATCCCGGCACACCACCATCGAATGGATGATGCTTTGCGGGTGGATCAGCACCTTGATCTGCTCAGGTACCAAGCCAAACAACCAGCGCGCCTCGATCACTTCCAGCGCCTTGTTCATCATGGTGGCCGAATCCACCGAAATCTTGCGTCCCATCACCCAGTTCGGGTGCGCGCAGGCTTGGTCGGGCGTTACATCGCTGAGAGTGGCCGGATCGCGCTGCCGAAACGGCCCACCGGACGCAGTCAGCACGATGTGGTCGATGCGCCGACTCCAACTGCGGCGGTCTTCGGGTAGGCATTGAAAAATTGCCGAATGCTCGCTGTCGATCGGCAACAGCGTCGCGCCGCCCTGCTCTACCGCCTGCATGAACAGCGCGCCGCCAACGACGATGGCCTCCTTGTTGGCCAGCAGCAGGCGCTTGCCTGCCCGGGCTGCAGCCAAGCAAGGGGCCAGACCAGCCGCGCCGACGATGGCGGCCATCACCATGTCCACATCGGGGTGGGCGGCGATTTCAGACAAGCTGGCTGCCCCGTCCAGTACCTCGGTACGGCTGCCCTGCTCGCGCAGGGACTTGCGCAGTTGCGTGGCCAAGCCGGCATCTGGCAGCACGGCGAAACGAGGCTTCCAGATCAGGCATTGCGCCAGCAGCTCGTCCACCCGGCTCATCGCGCTGAGTGCAAAAACCTCGTAGCGATCCGGGTGCCGCGCCAGCACGTCGAGGGTGTTGACACCGATGGAGCCCGTCGAGCCGAGCACACAAATGCGCTGGCGTTGCATATCACTCATAGAAAGGTACTCAGAGAACTCAGGGCTAAGGCGAGCGGAAACACTGGCAGCAAGGCGTCCACACGGTCAAGCACGCCGCCATGGCCGGGCAACAACTGGCTGCTGTCCTTGGCTCCCACCGCGCGCTTCAGCAGCGATTCGAACAAATCACCCACCACGCTCATCGCACTGAGCAACAGCAGCATCAGCAGCCCCAGCGGCAACGGCTGGCGCTGCAGCAGCAATTGGTAAAGGCTGGGCGAATCGACGGCCAAGTGCGTGTCGATGTAGAAGGCCCAGACAAAAGCCAGCACCAACACGCCCAGCATGCCCGACCACACACCCTCCCAGCTCTTGCCCGGGCTGATGCTGGGGGCCAGCTTGCGCCGCCCGAACGCACGGCCGCCGAAATAGGCGGCCACGTCGGCCATCCAGACCAGGCAAAAAATCGACAGCAAAAAATTGATACCCAGCGTTTTAGCCTGCACCATGGCCAGCCAAGCCGCCCACAGCGCCAGCGCGCCAAGCGCCAAGCGCAGCGGGCGCGACACATGCGGCCAGCGCGTCGGGCCGGCCCGCAAGGCATAAGCACCGCCCAGCACCCAGATCGAACCGGCTACCCACCAGCACCAAGCCGGCGGCGCTTGCAGGCCGAGCGCCAGCAACGTGACTGCGCAGGCGGCGGCAACGACGGCACCGAACAGCAGCGCGGGCAGCGGCCGGGCAGCGGTCGCTGCGTTCAAGCGCGCCCATTCCCAACCGGCCGCGCCGATCATCAGCAAGGTCAGCAATGCGAACGGCCAAGGCGAAGCGGCAAACAGCGCCGGCAACAGAATGGCCAGCAACACAAGGGCCGTGATCAGACGAGTTTTCAGCATGATCAGGCCACGACCGCAGCGGCAGCAGGAGCGGCATTGACGCCGCCAAAGCGCCGGTCACGATCCCGGTAAGCCTGAATGGCGGCGTCCAGCTGCACCTCGCCAAACTCGGGCCAGAGGCAGTCGGAGAACACGAATTCGGTATAGGCCACCTGCCACAACATGAAGTTGCTGATGCGCACCTCGCCGCCAGTGCGGATGAACAGATCAGGGTCGGGCGCATAGCTCATGGCCATGAACTCCGACAGCTTGGCCTCGGTCAATTGGTCGGCAGGCACACCGGCCAACATGGCGGCCTTGCAGGCCTGCACGATGTCCCAGCGCCCGCCGTAATTGAAGGCTACCGACAAGGTCAGCTTGGTGTTGTGGCAGGTGGCACTTTCCGCCTCATTCCAGGCGTTGCGCAGTTTCGCCGACACCGCCTCGCGGTCCCCCACGATGCGGATGCGCACACCCATGGAACCCATGCGAGCCAAGTAGCGCGACACCGCCGCCAGCACCAGCCCCATCAGACCCGACACCTCGTCGGACGGCCGCTTCCAGTTCTCTGACGAGAAGGCGAAGACCGTGAGGTGCTCGATGTTGCGGTCTATGCAGGCTTGCACCACCTTGACCAACACGTCGACGCCGGCTTTGTGGCCAAAGAAACGCGGCAGAAAGCGCTTTTTAGCCCAGCGCCCATTACCGTCCATCACGATGGCCACGTGGCGTGGCACAGCTTTCAGCTCATTCGTCACGGCGGCGCTTTCATTCAGGATCAGGAGCAGGCTCGAGCTAAGGCTCAAACGGCCAGAATTTCGGCTTCCTTGCCGGCGATCAAGCGATCCAACTCGGCAATCGTCCGGTCGGTCAGCTTTTGGGCGTCGTCGAGGCTGCGGCGCTCGTCGTCTTCGCTGATCAGCTTGTCCTTCATCAGCTTCTTGGCTTGCTCGTTGGCCTCACGGCGCACATTGCGCACCGCCACTTTGGCATCCTCACCGGCGTTGCGCACAACTTTGGTCAAGTCGCGGCGGCGCTCTTCGTTCAGCGCCGGCATCGGCACACGAATCAAATCCCCTTGCGAGGACGGATTCAGGCCCAGATCAGACTCCCGAATGGCCCGCTCGATCTTCGCCCCCATGCCCTTTTCCCAGGGCTGAACGGTGATGGTGCGGGAGTCCAACAAAGACACATTGGCCACCTGCGAGATCGGCAGCATGGCGCCGTAATAGTCCACACTGACCTGATCGAGGATGCCCGGATGGGCGCGACCGGTGCGAATTTTGTGCAATTCGCTCTTGAACGATTCGATCGACTTCGCCATCTTCGACTCGGCGTTGTTCTTGATGTCTGCAATGCTCATGATGCTTGATTCCTTCTACCTTGCGGGACTGGCCGTGGCCCAACTGCCGCGCAACTTTGTTCTTGACTGACTAACTGGCTCACTAACGAACCGACGAACCCCGGCACTTAAACGTGTACCAGCGTGCCTTCGTCCTCGCCCATCACCACGCGCTTCAAAGCGCCCGCTTTCAAAATGCTGAAGACACGGATGGGCAGCTTTTGATCGCGGCACAGCGCAAACGCGGTGGCGTCCAGCACTTGCAGGTTCTTGGAGATCGCTTCGTCGAAGGTGATGCGGGTGTAGCGCGTGGCCGTCGGGTCTTTCTTGGGGTCGGCAGAATAAACGCCGTCAACCTTGGTCGCCTTCAAAACGATTTCAGCGCCAATTTCAGCGCCGCGCAAGGCGGCTGCGGTGTCGGTCGTGAAAAATGGATTGCCGGTGCCGGCAGCGAACACCACCACCTTACCCTCCTCCAGATACTGCAGCGCCTTCGGCCGCACATAGGGCTCGACGACTTGTTCGATGCCGATGGCCGACATCACGCGGGCGACGATGCCTTCTTGGCGCATCGTGTCGGCCAGGGCGAGTGCATTCATCACCGTGGCCAACATGCCCATGTAGTCGGCCGTGGCGCGGTCCATACCGACGGCCCCCCCGGCCACACCGCGAAAGATATTGCCTCCGCCGATCACGACCGCGACTTCAACGCCCAACAGCGTCACTTCCTGGATCTCACGCACCATCCGCACGATGGTGGCGCGGTTGATACCGTAAGCGTCATCGCCCATCAGGGCTTCACCGGAAAGTTTGAGCAGGATGCGTTTGTGCGCGGGCATGGGGAGAACCTTTCTGTACTGCGGAATACGGGACTGTTGTGCTGCGCCGGGCAACAGCAAGCGCCCACCCGACGGCGGGCACAAGTGTAAAGGGCGCCAGTGGCGCCCTTTGTCTTGCGGTAGAGCTTATTGCCCCTTGGCAGCAGCCACTTGCGCAGCCACCTCGGCGGCAAAGTCATCCACCTTCTTTTCAATGCCTTCACCCACCACGTAGAGCGTGAAGCTCTTCACCGTGGTGTTGGCCGCCTTGAGCATTTGCTCGACGGTCAACTTGTCGTTCTTTACAAAACTTTGGTTCAACAAGGACACTTCCTTGAGGAACTTTTGCACCGAGCCTTCAACCATCTTGGAGACGATCTCGGCCGGCTTGCCAGATTCGGCCGCCTTTTGCTCAGCAATCGAGCGCTCTTTGGCGACCAACTCGGCCGGCACTTCAGCGGACGACAGCGCGGCGGGCTTCATAGCCGCAACGTGCATGGCGACGTCCTTGGCTGCGGTTTCTTCGCCGTCAAACTCGACCATCACGCCGATGCGTGTGCCGTGCAGATAAGTCGCAACCTTGGCACCCGAGCTGTAGAGCTTGAAGCGACGCAGCGACATGTTCTCGCCGATCTTGCCGATCAGGCCGCGACGCACGTCTTCCACCGTCGGGCCAAAACCCTCTTGTGCCAGCGGCAGGGCCGACAGCGCAGCGACATCGGCCGGCGCATGTTCGGCAGCCAACACGGCGCAAGCATTCACGAAGGCCAGGAAGGCATCGTTCTTGGTCACGAAGTCGGTTTCGCAGTTGACTTCCAACAGCGCGCCGGTCGTGCCGACCACGGCGGCCGAAACCACACCCTCGGCCGTCACGCGGGACGAGGCCTTGCCGGCCTTGTTACCCAGCTTGACGCGCAGAATTTCTTCGCCGCGAACCAAGTCGCCTTCGGCCTCGACCAGGGCCTTCTTGCATTCCATCATCGGTGCGTCGGTGCGAGCGCGCAGCTCAGCCACCATGCTGGCGGTAATTGCAACCATCTTGAATCTCCAGTTTGACCGAGGCTGCGCGTGCCGTCGCACTGCAGCGCTCCATCAGTAAAGCCAATATTTTTTGAAAAAAAGGGGCTGAATCAGCCCCTCTTGTTTGAGCGCAGAAAAATCAAGCGCCTTCGCTGACTTCCACGAACTCATCGCCTGCAGGAGCCACGGCATGCACCACTTCGTTGCCGATGTTGGCGCGGCCTTCGATGATGGCGTCAGCCACGGCGCGGGCGTACAGCGCCACAGCCTTGGCCGAGTCATCGTTGCCCGGGATCACGTAGTCGATGCCAATCGGCGAGTGGTTGGTGTCAACCACGCCGATGATGGGGATACCCAGCTTCTTGGCTTCGGCGATGGCGATCTTGTGGAAACCGACGTCGATCACGAAGATCGCGTCCGGCAGCACAGCCATGTCCTGAATGCCGCCGATATTCTTTTCCAGCTTGAGCAAGTCGCGCTGAAACATCAGCGCTTCTTTCTTGATCGCGGGCTGAGTGCCGGCTTCAACTTGCGCTTGCATGTCCTTGAGGATCTTCAGCGAACCCTTGACCGTCTTGAAGTTGGTCATCATGCCGCCCAACCAACGCTGGTCGACATAAGGCACGCCGGCACGCTGAGCTTCCATGGCGATCACGTCACGTGCTTGGCGCTTGGTGCCAATCATCATGATGGTGCCGCGCTTGGACGACAGGTTGCGAATGAACTTCATCGCCTCTTCAAACGCAGGCAGCGTCTTTTCGAGGTTGATGATGTGGATCTTGTTGCGGTGGCCGTAGATATACGGAGCCATCTTGGGGTGCCAAAAACGAGTCTGGTGACCAAAGTGGACACCGGCTTCCAGCATTTCGCGCATCGTAACGGACATATTTAACTCCAAAGGTTATGTCTAAAATCCGGCCAGAATCACCCTGCTTGGTACAGCTCGCACTAAATTCGGCTGTCAAACAGTGGCGACACCTCTTGGTGGCCAGTTTGCGATTGACTCCACTGACGGTGCGTAAAGAAGGCGACTTTTGAGTCCTGGATCTTGAATCTTCTCGGAGTACTCACATCCCAAGAATCTTCGCGACCCACCCTCTACGCATACCTGTACTTTATGTACAGGGCCACTCAGCACAGCCTGTAGAGTATATACGACCCACTGCGGCCCGCCCTTTCTGCGCACTCAGGGAGCAGCAAACCCATCGCTGGATGGAAGTCTGCAAGGCCAGGTGCCTGGATGGCTGTGGCCCCAGGCATGAAATACTCGCGAGCCGCGGCACGCACCTGACTGACGCGAGCGTCGTACAGGCCTTGCCGTTCAGCCCTGATCCAGCCTTGCCACTGATCGGGCCTGCTCAGCACGGCGGCAATTCAAAGACAAAAGATCGACGATATTGACGTGCCAGCACCGAATTCGTCGGCAGACCCGCAGGCACAGCCCGGCTTCGCGACCGCCAAAAGCTGAGCCTTGCACAGAGAACATATGCACATCCATTCCCCCATTCATCAGCGTCAGCGCACACCACGCCTCCGCAGCACGGCACTGGCCTGCACGGCCGGCGACGGCACATCGCAACCCCTAACCCAGGCGAATCGATGAGCTTGCGCATCGCCGTCATCGGTGCCGGCATCGCCGGCGTGACGTCGGCCTACGAGCTCAGCGCCGAAGGCCATCAGGTCACCGTGTTTGAACGCCGCGGCAGCGTCGCCGCCGAAGGCAGCTTTGCCAATGCTGGGCTGGTCGTGCCAGGCCTCATGGTGGCGTGGACGCCGCCGCGCGCACCCCGGCTCACCGATGGTCAAGCGCTGGCTTGGCAATGGCAGCGCTGGCGCGCCGGGCGCAACAAGAACGCGGGCTCGGCCCACCAAAATCTGCTGCAACTGGCGCTGCACAGCAGCGCTCGCCTGCAGCAACTGCGCCGCCGGTTGCAATTGGATTACGAACACACGGAAGGCCAACTAGTGCTGCTGCGCGGCCCGGCCGAGCTGGCCGCCATTCAGCCCGGCCTGGCCCTGCTGCAAGCTGCCGGGGTGATTCACCATCAGCTCGACGCAGACCAATGCCGAGCCGTCGAGCCCGGCCTCAACCCGGACGCCGAGCTTTACGGCGGCATCCGACTGGCGCAGGCTGAGATCGGCAACTGCCGCCAGTTTGCCCACTTGCTCCGACTGGAGGCGCAGCGCCTGGGCGCGCAATTCCGCTTTCACACCACGGTGCGCAGCGTTCAACCGGGCCGGCCGGTACGGCTGACGCATGAATACACGCCGCCGGTAGAACGCATCGAGGCCGCTTCGCGCCTGACCGATGCCGGCGACACCGAATCCGCACCGCTCGGCATCCAGCAAGATGACTTCGACGCGGTGATTGTTTGCGCCGCGCTCGATTCGGTCGACCTGCTGGCACCGCTGGGGCTCAAACTGCCGCTGACCGCCGTTCATGGGCACGCGATCACCGCGCCACTGCGCCAACTGGAGGCCTACCCCGATCTCGGCCCGCGCGCCGGCGTGTTCGACCACCAACAGCAGATCGCCATCAGCCGCATCGGTCAACGGGTGCGCGTGGCCGGCGTCGCCGAGGTGGGCGGGCGCACCGATCAGTTCAAACCGGCGAGCCTGAATGCCTTGCATCAAGTCCTGCATCAGTGGTTTCCGGGTGCGATCCAGAACGGTCAAGCACAGCATTGGAAAGCGGTACTGGCGCAATTGCCGGACGGACTACCGGTACTCGGTGCCAGCGGCCTGCCCGGCCTTTGGCTGAACTTGGCCCAGGGTGGCAGCCACAGCCAAACCGCCATCAACTGGACGCTGGCATGCGGCGCCGCCCATGTGCTGGCGGCCCAAGTGGCTGGCCGCCCAAGCGCGGTGGATGTCAGCGGCCTGGACATCAGCCGACTTGCCTGAAGGAGCAGCGATGCAAAAAGTTCTGCCCAACCCCGTTACCAGACCGCTGTTCAACGTGGCCAGCAGCCGCGCCATCGAAGCCGAAGCGCTGGTCGGTTTGCCGACGTCGACATTGATGGAGCGGGCCGGCCTGAGCGTGGCCCGGCTGGCGCTGGTCCTACAGCCTGCGCGCCAAGGCGTCATCTGGATCGTCTGCGGACCTGGCAACAATGGCGGCGATGGTTTGGTGGCGGCGCGGCAGCTGCACAGCTGCGGCCAAGCGGTGCAGGTCAGTTTGATCGATGCCGACCGGCCCGTGCCGCCGGATGCGCAGGCCGCTTTGCAAGCCGCGCAACAGGCGGGAGTGCCGATCGCCCGCGAGCTGGAAGCACCGCCACAGGTGGCCCTGACCATCGACGCGCTGCTGGGCCTGGGCCTGAGCCGCCCGCCCGGTGCCCGCATGGCGGCCGCCATCGATCGCATGAACGGACTGAGCGCACCGCGTCTGGCGGTCGATTTACCGAGCGGACTGTTGGCCGACAGCGGTGCCTTGGCTGGCGAGCAAGCGCTGCATGCGCAGCACACGCTAGCGCTGCTGACGCTGAAACCCGGGCTTTTCACCGCGCAGGGCCGCGCTCATTGCGGCGAGCTCTGGTTTGAAGATTTGGGGGTCGCGCTCGAGCACATGCCCGATGCCCTGCTGCTCGGCACCGACTGCATGGCCGATTGGCGGCAAGCCCGCAACGCAGCCCACCACAAAGGCAGCCACGGCGACGTGTTGGTGTTGGGCGGAGCCAGCGGCATGCTCGGTGCGGCTCGCTTGGCTGGCCGCGCCGCCTTGGCCGCAGGTGCCGGCCGTGTCTACCTTCATTTGCTCGACCCGCAAGTCACCGAAGTCGACCCACAACGCGCCGAGCTGATGCAGTGGTCGGCCGAACGCTGGACCGCAGATTCGGCCTGGCAGGAAATGACCGTGGTCTGCGGCTGCGGCGGCGGCAGCGGCGTCGCATCGCAGTTACCGCGACTGCTCAGCCAAGCCCGACGCCTGGTCCTGGATGCGGACGGCTTGAACGCGGTGGCTGCCGATACGCACTTGCGCTTGCTGCTGAGCCAGCGTGCCGCTCAGGGGCAAGCCACGATCTTGACCCCGCACCCGCTCGAAGCCGCCCGACTACTGGGCTGCGGCAGTGCTGAGGTGCAAGCCGATCGTTTGACGGCGGCCCGAGTCCTGGCCGAGCAATTTGCCTGCACGGTCATTTTGAAAGGTTCGGGCAGCCTGATTGCCACACCCGGCCGAACTTTATCCATCAACGCCAGCGGCAGCGCTGCCCTGGCCAGCGCGGGCACCGGGGATGTGCTGGCTGGCTGGCTGGCTGGCCTGTGGGCACAGCGGCCACAGGCTGACTCGCACGCACTGGCCAGCGCAGCCTGCTGCTGGCACGGCCAAGCAGGAGAAACCCAAGCCGCCGGCCCGCTGCGTGCCGCCGATCTGGTGGAGCGCATGTACGCGCTCCACACGCCGGTTTGACAAAGCCAGCGAGCAGCCCGAATCAGCGCCGCTTGCGCGTGCGCGGCTCTGCCGCCTGACTGGCTTTGCCTGCCCCCTTGCCGGCACCCTTGCCGGCCGCCTTGCCCGCAGGTTTGCCTGCTGGCTTGGCAGAACGAGCCGCTTGACGGGCCGCTTGCACCGGGTGCGCAGCCGCCGTGATGCGGGGCTGTTTGCCGCTGCTGCGCGCTGCCTTGCCACGACTCTTGACCTCTCGATCGGTGCGCAAGACTTGGTCGAGCTCATCGGTCGCCGTGAGAGCGCCGTTATTGCCATGGCCGTTGCCGTTGCCGCTTTGGCTCACTCGGTCCGTCGCAGCACCGGCGGTTGCGGAACGCTGACCGCGGCCGGCCGGCTTGGCCTCCTCATGCTCGTTGACGAGGCGGAAATCAATCTTGCGGCCATCCAGATCAACGCGGCTGACCTGCACCTGAACGTGGGCTCCGGTGGCATAGCGCACGCCGCTGCGCTCACCGCGCAGCTCCTGCCGCAACTCGTCAAAGCGGTAATACTCGCCGCCCAACTCCGTGATGTGGATCAGCCCTTCGACATAGAGCGAATCCAGGATCACGAACAGACCAAAACTGGTCACTGCGCTGACGGTGCCGGCAAACTCCTCGCCCAGGTGCTCGCGCATGTAGCGGCACTTGAGCCAGGCTTCGACGTCCCGCGAGGCTTCGTCCGCGCGCCGTTCATTGGCGCTGCAATGCGCACCCACCACATCCCAGCGCTCGATCTCGGTGGACGCTTTGGCCGGGTCCATCGGGGCTGCGCGGCCCGGGCGCTTAGCTGGCATCGGCACATCCATCTTGCCGGCATCCAGGTGGTAGCGCTTGCCAGCCAAGATGGCCTTGATCACGCGGTGCACCAACAAATCGGGGTAACGCCGGATCGGGCTGGTGAAATGGGTGTAAGCCAGATAGGACAAGCCGAAGTGACCCGCATTGGCCGACGTGTAAATCGCTTGTTGCATCGAGCGCAGCAACATCGAATGGATCTGCGTCGAGTCCGGCCTGTCTTTGGTGGCCGCCGCCACCGCTTGATATTCAGCCGGCGTCGGCGTGTCGCTGATCGACAGCCCCAAGCCCAGCGCGCGCAGATAGGCCTGCAGCGCCACCCGCTTTTCCGCCGTCGGGCCCTCGTGCACGCGGAATAGGGAGCCGTGCTTGGATTCGGCGATGAAGTCGGCAGCGCACACATTGGCCGCCAGCATCGCCTCCTCGATCAGGCGATGCGCCTCGTTGCGCGTGCGGGGAATGATTTTTTCGATGCGGCCGTTGTCATCGCAAACAATTTGCGTCTCGACGGTATCGAAGTCGATCGCACCGCGCCGGCCGCGCTCGGCCAACAGCGCGCGATAAACCTCGTGCAGATGCAACAGATGCGGCACCAGATCCTTCCGCTTGGCAGCTTCCGGTCCGTGGGTATTAGCCAGCACGGCCGCCACCTCGGTGTAAGTGAAGCGGGCGTGCGAGCGGATCACAGCCGGGTAGAACTGATAGGCCTGCACCTCACCGGTCTGCGTGACCAACATGTCGCAGACCATCGACAAGCGGTCTTCGTACGGGATCAGCGAGCACAAACCGTTGGAGATCTTCTCCGGCAGCATTGGAATGACGCGGCGCGGGAAGTACACCGAGGTGGCGCGCTCGTAGGCATCGGCATCAAGCGGCTCGCCCGGCGTCACGTAATGGCTGACGTCCGCAATCGCCACCAGCAAACGCCAACCATTGAAGGCCGTTTTACCGCGCCCCTGCTTGTGGGGTTCGCAATACACCGCGTCGTCAAAGTCACGCGCGTCTTCGCCGTCAATCGTCACCAGAGCCACATCGCGCAAATCGACGCGATGCTTCAGGTCAGCGGCACGCAGCTTCTCCGGCAACTTGGCCGCTTGCGCCAACGTCAGCGGGCTGAAGCGATGCGGTACCTCGTATTTGCGCACTGCAATTTCGATCTCCATGCCGGGGTCGTCAATCTCGCCCAGCACCTCGACCACGCGACCGACCGGCTGCGAATAAAGCGACGGCGGCTCACTCAACTCAACCGCCACCACCTGCCCCGCCACCGCGTTGGCCGTGGCGTGCTTCGGGATCAGGATGTCTTGACCCATGCGCTTGTCTTCCGGGGCCACCAGCCAGATGCCGGATTCCAGCAGCAAGCGGCCGATGATGGGCTTCTTCTTGCGCTCAAGAATTTCCAGCACCTTGCCCTCCGGGCGGCCGCGCTTGTCGTAACGAGTGATGCGCACGCGCAATCGGTCGCCATGCATGACCGCATGCATTTCTTGATGAGACAAATAGATGTCTTGCGCGCCGACATCAGGCAGCAAGAAGCCATGTCCGTCGCGGTGGCCTTGCAGCGTGCCTTCGACCTCGGTCAACAGGCTGGCACCTTCTTGCGGTGCCACATTTGCGTTTTTGATATTTTTGATGATAGGATCCTTCTTTTCCTGAAATGCCCAGGTGGCGGAATTGGTAGACGCACTAGTTTCAGGTACTAGCGGGTAACTCCGTGGGGGTTCGAGTCCCTTCCTGGGCACCAAACAAGAATGGCCAGCATGCAAATGCTGGCCATTTGCGTTTTAGCTCGCGATCCAGCAACCAAGCGGATGAATGCATCAGTAAGTGCATCAGTAAGTGCATCAACGAGTGCGCCGATGAATGAGCCTGAACTTGTAACTGCGCCATGAATGAAGTGGCCGACGGTAGGCTGCGGTGCTGGGCGAGGCAGATGGGCAAAGGCTCGCGGATTGCCATGCAACTCAATGACCGAGCCGAGTTGCCTGTGCATCGCCTTCACACGACCCACGCTTGAGCGAGATCCGCCAAGTTCCGCCCCCTGCAACAATAATTTCAAGTCGGTCGCCTTGCTTTCATTTTGTTTCGCAAGACTAACCGATCTGACTTAAACCACAAATTTCTTGGCCAGCGCGTCAGGCCGCAGATCGTCGTACTCTTCAAACGGCTGATGAATCCAAGGGCTGCTTTCCAGCATCTCGACGTAGTAGTCGGGCGTGTAAGCCGAGACCCCCTTCGTCCACAGGACCGCCGAGCGCAGCTCACGAATTGCCGGCATGCCGCGCAGACGCTCGACGACAGCTTTCAGCGTGACACCCGAGTCCGCCAAATCGTCCACCAGCAAAACGCGCCCAGCCAACTCGCCCTGCGGCATGGTGATGTACTTCGCGATGTCAAGCCGCCCCTGGATCGTGCCGGCCTCGGCACGGTAGGAACTGGTCGACATGATGCCCAGCGGCTTGTCGAAGACTCGCGACAACACATCGCCCGGCCGCATGCCACCACGGGCCAGGCACAGAATCTGGTCAAACTCCCACCCTGAAGCGTGAATCTTGAGCGCCAGGCGCTCAGTCAGCATGTGGTACTCATCCCAAGATACGTAGAGATGCTTGCCGTCGTCGGTCAACATGATGGGGAACTCCTGCCAGATGTCTTGTTGTTGAAGATGGATTTCTGGAACTGCCAGAAATTCAGGCTTTGTAGGGGTGGCGCAGAAGAATGGTGTGCTCGCGGCCAGGGCCGGTGGAAACCATGTCGATCGGCACGCCTATCACCTCTTTGATGCGATCCAGGTAACGGCGCGCGTTCAGCGGCAGGGCGTCCCACTGAGTCGCGCCGTAGGACGTTTCAGTCCAGCCGGGGAAGGTCTCAAAAATTGGCACGCAGGCGGCAATGTCATCGCCGTCCAGCGGCAAGATGTCGATTGTCCGGCCGTGCAACTGATAACCCACGCACATCTTGATCTCGGCCAAGCCGTCCAGCACATCCAGCTTGGTGATGCACAAGCCGGTAATGCCGTTGATGATGGTGGAGCGCTTCAAGGCTGCCGCATCCAACCAACCGCAGCGACGGGCGCGACCGGTCACCGTGCCACGCTCTTGACCCACCGTGGCCAAGTGGTAGCCCACGGTACCCGGCTCCTCCCAGTTCAGCTCGGTCGGGAACGGGCCAGAACCCACCCGCGTCGTGTAGGCCTTGGTGATGCCCAGCATGTAGTGCAACATTTGCGGGCCCACGCCGGCACCGGCAGCGGCATTGCCGGCCACACAGTTGCTGGACGTAACGTAAGGATAGGTGCCGTGGTCAATGTCGAGCAGCGTGCCTTGCGCACCTTCAAACAAGACATTCGCGCCACCCTGGTGGGCTTTGTGAATCATGTAGCCGACATCCGCCATCATCGGCTTGATGATCTCGGCCATCTTCATCGCCTGATCGAAAATGGGCTGGAATTCCAACGCGCTGGACTGCAAATAGCCGGTCAGCGAGAGGTTGTGCAGTTCCAGCAATTCACGCAGCTTCTTGGCGAAGCGCTCGGGGTGCTTCAGGTCTTGTACGCGCAATGCGCGCCGTGCGACTTTGTCTTCGTAGGCTGGGCCAATGCCCTTGCCAGTGGTGCCAATCTTGCCGGCACCGCTGCTCTCGCGCAGGACCTCGCGGGCTTTGTCAACCTCGACGTGAAACGGCAAGATCAACGGGCAAGACTCGCTGATGAAAAGGCGCGAACGCACCTCGACTCCGACTTTTTCCAGGCGCTCGATTTCACTCAGCAAGTGAGTCGGGTCGACCACCACACCGTTGCCGATGTAGCAAGCCACACCTTCGCGCATGATGCCCGAGGGGATCAATTGCAAAGCCGTCTTCACCCCATTGATGACCAGCGTGTGACCCGCGTTGTGGCCCCCCTGGAACCGCACCACAGCTTGGGCATGATCGGTCATCCAATCGACGACCTTGCCCTTGCCTTCATCACCCCACTGGGTGCCCACAACGACCACATTACGGCCGCGAGCGATTTCGCTTTGCATCTTGGTAATCCGATGATCAAAAATAATCTTTGACGATCCGCGCCTCAAAGAGCGCGAATCACCCACTGAGTGTCAACGCAGACCAGTTCACGGTCGCAATCGAATTCGTCGCCTTCGTGCTCATGCCCAGGCAACACGCACACCACCGTCTCGCCCAACTCGCGCAGACGGCGCACGGCAGCGCGCAAGGAGGTGTCCTCACCCCAAGGCGCACGCACCGCAGCACGCAAGGCACCGGCTGGGCTAAGCGCTACCAAGGTCTTCAAATCCAAGCTGAACCCGACCGCTGGACGCCGACGACCGAACACCGCCCCGACCTCGTCGTAGCGGCCGCCGCGCAGCACCGCATCGCAAGAGCCAGGCGCATACAGCGCAAAACGTACACCGCTGTAATAGGCGTAGCCCGTCAAGTCAGCCAGATCAAAACTCAGACTCACTTCAGGGTGGCTCTGTTGCAAATGCTTGGCCAGCCATTGCAGATCATCCAGCGCCTGGGTAATGAGCGGATGCTGCGGCAATTGCTGCCGAGCAGTCTCGAGCACGTCGATACCGCCGTACAAGGTCAACAGCGACTGCAAGCCCCGCCGAACGAAGCCAGGCAAGGCCAACGTCAGATCGGCCAGCGCCTTGGCGTCTTTGGTCGCCAGGGCCGCGACCAAAGTATCCAACTCAGCAGCGCTGAGCTCAACCTCGCCCAGCACGCCTCGTACCAAGCGCGCATCACCCAAGTCGAGTGTGACGTGGCTAAGGCCGGCGTGACGCACCGCATCCATCGCCAACTCCTGCACCTCGAGATCAGCTTCTAAACCGGCATGGCCGTAAATTTCGATACCGAACTGCAAGGGCTCGCGGGTCGCATGCAGGCCAGCCGGCCGCGTATGCAACACTGGGCCGCAATAGCAAAGCCTTGTCACGCCGGCGCGATTGAGCAAGTGCGCATCGATACGGGCAACCTGAGGTGTGGTGTCGGCACGCAAACCCAAACTGCGCCCGGATAACTGGTCGACTAACTTGAAGGTCTGCAGATCGAGCGCATGACCGGTGCCGGAGAGTAGCGACTCAAGATGCTCGAGCAGTGGCGGCATCACCAACTCGCAGCCGTAGCTGCGCGCCATATCCAACAGCTCGCGACGCAATTCCTCTATACGTCGGGCCTGTGAGGGCAAGACGTCGGCAATGTGCTCGGGCAATAGCCAAGCTGAAGTCATGTGATTTTTGGGGAGCGGTTAAAACCAGCATTGTACCGGCCGGTTACAGGCCGTCAGACTGCCGTCACGGCAAGCTTAAGGCCAAAAAATCAGCACGCGCGTGAGTCCGCCCAGGATGCTGGCCAACCCCACAAAACGGACCTGACCATCGCTCAGCGCCAGCATGTGCGCAAAACTTGCGTCCACAACACTCGGCTGAGGAGGGGCCGCAGCCCCTCCAGCACCCACATCAAAGCCTGCGCTTGAAACACTGTGCCGACGTCTCCAGACGCAAATGCGGAATGCCTTACTTACTTACTTACTTACTTACTTGCGAGGTGCAGGCGCGGGGGAAGAACCAGTAGCGCCAGCGCCACGCATGGCCTTGAAGAAATCACTGCTCGGGTCGACCACCATCACATCAGTCTTGCTGCGAAAACTGGTGCGATAAGCCTCCAGCGAACGATAGAACTGTGCAAATTGAGGATCGCGGCCAAAGGCGTCGGCATACAGCGCCGAGGCTTTGGCATCGCCTTCGCCCTTGATCTTTTGAGCATCGCGATACGCTTCAGCGACGATGACTTCACGCTGCCGATCAGCATCGGCACGAATCTTCTCGCCATCGGCACCGCCGGTCGAGCGCAACTCATTGGCCACGCGCTTGCGTTCGGATTCCATACGTCGGTAGACCGCGTCGGTGATGTTCGCCGCGAAGTCGACACGCTTGATCCGCACGTCGACGATCTCGATGCCGAACTGCTTGGCTTCTTCGTCCAGGCGCTTACGAACATCGTTCATGACCTTTTCACGCTCGGTAGCAAGAACGGCGAGCACGGTTCGCTTGGTCACCTCCTCGTTGAACGCAGCCTGCACCACCGGGCTCAGTCGGTTCTCGACATTGCGCATGTCCGAGCCGCTGTTGCGGATGAACTGGCGCGGATCGGAGACGCGCCACTTGACCAGCCAATCAATCACCAAGCTCTTTTTCTCGGCGGTGAAAATCGGGCGCGACTCCGGACTGTCCAGCGTTTGCACGCGACGATCCAGCAACACGTAGTTTTGCAGCGGAGGCGGCAGCTTGAACTTCAAGCCGGGTTCGGTGACGACCTCCTTGATCTCGCCCAGGGCGTAAATCACGGCGAATTGGCGCTGGTCGACGATGAACAGCATGGAGCTGGCCAACATCAGAACAATCAAGGCACCAGCGACGAAAGTTGCAATACGGTTCATCAATAGGCTCCTGAGTCTCAACGGCCGTCGCGGCTACGCAGGCCGTCGCGCGCGCGCACATCGGTGCTTGCGGCCGGGGCTGGATTTTCTGTACCCGGGGCTACCATCGGCAATGTCGTGGTGACCGAGCTGCCGGTTTGCTGCATCAGCTTGTCGAGCGGCAAATACAGCAGGTTGGAACCACTGCGGCTGTCCACCATCACTTTGCTGACGTTGGAATAAACCTGCTGCATGGTGTCGATGTACAGGCGGTCGCGGGTCACGCCGGGTGCCTTTTGATACTCGGTCAAGACGCTTCTGAAGCGCTGCGCATCACCCTCAGCCTGTGCCACGACGCGCGCTTTGTAGCCCTCAGCCTCTTCCATCAAGCGCGCTGACGTTCCTTGCGCTTTTGGAATCACATCATTGGCGTAGGCCTGGCCTTCGTTCTTCAGGCGCTCAAGGTCGGCACCCGCCTTGAAGGCATCATCGAAAGCGGCTTGCACCTGCTCCGGCGGCTGCACGTTCTGCACGTTGACGTTATTCACCAGAATGCCGGTCTTCAAGCGATCCAACTGGTTTTGCACCGACTTCACCAGTTCGATAGCGATCGCATCGCGCTGCTCGTAAAGCACGGAATCCATCTTGCTTTTACCGACAATTTCACGCACGGCCGACTCCGCAGCCAGCACCACGGCCTCATCGGGCAGCCGGTTTTCGTACAAATAATCACGCGCGTTCTTCAGCGTGAACTGCACGGTAAAGCGGATGTCCACGATGTTCTCGTCTTGAGTCAACATGGATGAGTCGCGCAAACCCGTCGCCGGAACGACAGCATTGCGACCCACCTCGACCTGACGCAACTGCGTCACCGAGACGATTTCATTCCCTTGAAACGGGTAAGGCAAGCGCCACTGGAAGCCGGCCTCCACCGTCTTGCTGTACTTGCCGAATGTAGTGACGACCGCTTGCTGACCTTCCTGGACGATAAAAAAGCCGCTACCCAACCAACCCAGCAGCACGACACCGCCGATCAAACCGGCACCGATGCCTGCGCTCTTCATGTCCGGTTGGAAGTTGTTGCCACCACCACCGGAGTTATTGCCACCGGGTTTGTCGCCGGGACCTTTGCCGCCGCCAAACATACCTGTCAGCTTGCGATTGAAGTCACGCCACAGCTCATCCAAATCAGGCGGGCCGTCATTGCGGCCATTGCTCTGATGCCGGCCTGCGCGCCAGCCGGCGGACTGCAACAAGCGGGACAGAAGGGCTTGTGTTGCGCGTGCCAGCGGTTTCATTCGCTGCGCGGCGCTCACGGGCTCAAAGGTGTTCATGCTCATGCCTGGTTGTTATCGTTTGCTGCGGCATCCGGATCGGACGCCAGCAGGGGTTTTTCTGAATCAAACTCCACTTCGCCAACTGGGGGGAAGTCGTGAGAATTCAAGGGCTTGCCAGAATAGTCGGGTGCGGTTTGCAAGGCCTCGACAATCTGCTGACGCAGCAAATCGAGACCACTGCCGTCCAATGCACTGACAAAAACGCGCGGCACCCGAGCCCCGCCGCCGCCATCGCCAGGACGTTCGATCCAATCTTGCAACACGCGCGGAAGCTGGCTTTCGTCGAGCATATCGGTCTTGTTGTAGACCAACACCTGCGGAATCGAACCGGCACCAATTTCATGCAGCACCCGCTCGACCTCATCCATCTGCTCAGCCAGCATCGGCGACGCAGCGTCCACCACATGCAACAACAGATCGGCATCTGCCGCTTCTTGCAATGTCGCTCGGAAGGCCTCGACCAATTTGTGCGGCAAGTCGCGAATAAAACCGACCGTATCCGACAACGAAACGCTGGTGCCGGCCTGCTCAAGATAGAAAGAACGGGTGGTCGTGTCCAGGGTCGCGAAGAGCTGATTGGCGGCAAAGGCACGAGCCTTCACCAGCGCGTTGAACAGCGTTGATTTACCTGCATTGGTGTAGCCGACCAACGAGACACGGAACACACCGTTGCGAGCCCGTGCGCGCTGCTGGGTACTGCGCTGGCGCTGTACTTTTTTCAGCTTCTCTTTGATCGTCTTGATGCGGTCGTCGATCATCCGACGGTCCAACTCGATCTGCGCCTCACCGGGGCCGCCGCGCATGCCAATGCCGCCGCTTTGACGCTCAAGGTGGCTCCAGCGGCGCACCAAACGCGTAGCCAGATACTGCAGACGCGCCAGTTCGACCTGCATCTTGCCCTCGTGGCTTTGCGCCCGCGCAGCGAAGATTTCAAGAATCAATGCTGTACGGTCGGCGACCGGCACGCCCAGCACGCGCTCGAGATTGCGCTGCTGCGCCGGCGAGATGGCCTGGTCAAACAGGACCGTGTGAGCTTGGTGCGCCTGCACCAACAGCTTGATTTCGTCCGCCTTTCCCGAACCCACAAACAAGGCGGCATCGGGGGCTTGCCGACGGGCGATCACTCGCGCCACGGGCGTGTCGCCGGCTGACTCGGCCAGCAAAGCCAACTCGTCCAAAGTGGCATCGAAGGAGGACGCGGAGGATCGACCGAAATCGACCCCGACCAGAATAGCCCTCGCCTCATCCAGAGGAGGCGACGCCGGACTTGTGAAGGAGGAACTCAAGACGCTAGGCGACGGAGCATCAACCCGGCGCTCAAGAAGCTTCGTCGGCGCCGTCGGCCGTATGGAAATTCACTGCACGACCAGGCACCACGGTGGAGATGGCATGCTTGTAGACCATCTGTGTCACGGTGTTACGCAGCAACACCACGTACTGGTCGAAGGACTCGATATG
>JBIIVZ010000033.1:0-11866 GCA_044339175.1 Roseateles sp. | reverse complement strand
CCCAGCGGAATGGCTAGTGCCAGCAGCGGGTGGATGATTTCTTCTTGCTTGCGCTCCTGAAAGGCGACCAACACCGTCTTGCGAGCGTCGGCCTTCAAGGCAACAGCGCCGCCCTCACGCAGCTCAAAGTCACCAGCCCCGAGCTGCAGCCGGTTCACCAAGGTCAGCGCCAGGCGGTCGGCAAAGGGCCGGAATTCCTCCATCAGGTCAAGCGCCAACGCTGCTCGGCCGGGACGCAAGGCATGCAAAAAGCCGACTTGTGGATCGAGGCCGGCAGCCTCCAAAGCGCTACGGCAGTCATTCATCCAGAGGGCATACAGGAATGAAATCAAGGCGTTGAAACGATCCCGTGGCGGGCGGCGGCTGCGGCCCTGCATCGCGAAGGACTCGCGCAAGTCAGGGCGTACCAGCAAGGGCAGGCCGGCAAAGTATTGGCGGGCGGCCTCGCCTTCAATGCCGCGCAACACGTCCAAGCCACCCGCCGCTGTGACCTCGGGCAGCGCCCGCAGACTGGCAGCCAGGTCGTCCGCGCGGCGTGTCAGCAGCGAGGCCTCTTCGGGGAGCTTGGCTTCGCGAGCGCCGCGTTGCAGCACCGAGCGCGCATTGCGGATCTTGCCGGCCACAAAACAACGCGCCAATTCCAGCGTGATCGCTGGGTCAAGGCTGGCCTGATGTTGGGCGCGGCGCAGCAATACATTGCCCGCGGTGCCTCCCTCCAGCCGGGCTTTGAAGCGGCCGTGGTCATTCAACAAAACCAGCGCGATGCCCTCATCGGCCAGTCGGTGCATCAACGGTGCCGACAAATTGATGTGGCCAAAACACACGACCGCATGCAGGTGGTGAAGGGGCACGCGCAGCCGCACCTCCCTGTCCAGTTCCACGCGCAAGGTGTCGTTGTCCAAGCGCAGATAGCTGTCGGGCGTGGTCAAGTAGAGGGTGTTCAGCAGATGCATGGCGGTCCAGTCGGGAGGGCGGGCGGGCGGTGGGCGGACTCGCTGTGGTTTGCTTGCTCAAGCGGTCAGCCACCTAATTGAGGGACCGGCTTTCAATCTGCATCAGGGTCAAACAAACGCTGGCGTTGCTGGTGCCAGTGCAAACTGCTACCCGCCTCGGGTTGGCAGCGCTCATGCAGCGAACAGGCTTTGCAGTGGCGAGAGGCGGTGTCTCCCTGCAACGGCGGCGGCAAACGCTCACTGGACAGCATGGCGCGCACGGACTCGGCGGTGGCCACCACTTGCGCCCGCAATTCGGGTGTGATCGGCACGATGCGGCGACGCTTGGAGCTGGCGTAGTACAGCGCGCCCTCAAGCACCGGATGGCCAGTCATGAACTCAAGGCAGAGGGCCTGGGCGGCCAGTTGCAAGTCATCGCAAGCCGCAATGTCCGGTGCCTTGTTGCGCAGGCCGTGCTTGTATTCCACCGGGTAAGGTGCGCCGCTGCTGCTGTCAAATTCCACCACGTCAGATTTGCCGATCAAACCCAGCCCGTCATGCCAGAGCGGCAAGGCGCGCTCGACCCTCAAACCCTGCGTCAGCTCAGCGCCCGGTTGATCGGTCCGCGCGTGAACGGCATTGCCGCGCAGGGTGTGAACGTTGTCGTCAAACGCCTGCTCCAAATGGATCAGCGCACATTGGCGCGGGCAGTAAGCCCAATGTTGCAGGGCGCTGAGCGGAATCGACAGGGCATCAGGATCGGGCTCGGTCATGGCGTGGGTCGCTTGAGTTGGGTAGCGGCCGCCGTCACGGGTGACTGCCCGACGGTGCATCTGCCGCATTTCGAAGTGGCGGTGGCGAGTGGCTGCCGTGCGGTTGAACTGGAAGCATCACCGCACCCTTGACCGGGAACGAAGCCATAGCCGAACTGCGCACCCGCATCCTGTGGCGGCGGCCAAGCTTCGCGTGATTGCCGCCCGCACACGAACTCGCGTCGAGTGCGGGCGGCGGGCCGGCTGGCTGTAGTCAGAACCAGCGGCCGATCTGTCAAGCGCGGCGTATCAGCGTCACGCCGGGTGCCGCTTGCAGCGACTCGCCCACGGCCACTGCCTTGCCGTCAAACGTCACCGCATAGTCCTGGAACTGACGTACCGCTTCACTCGGCCCCACTCGCGCCACAGTGAGCCGGTCGAACAGGGCATGTGAGTGAGCGTTACCCAACTCGCTGTCATGCTTGAACACATAAAGCCCACGGGTGGACATTTCCCCACGCGCTGCCGAGCGATCATGTTCAAACATCTGCTCCAAGGCTGTGAACAACAGCTCCAGATCCTCCCCCGAGAAGCCGGTTTGCTTGGCCAAAAATGCCGACACAAAGCCATGCGAGCGGTAGAGGCCATAGGGCACGGAGTGCTTGCGGCCCATCGTACGGTTGTCGCCATCTTGTTTCTCGGCCTCGGCCTCGGTGGCCACTGCCATGCGGGTGATGGAGTGCTCAGACGCCACGATGGGATCGAACGAGCGCCCGAAGGTCAGTTGCACCGGGCCGCGTACCTGGCCGCAATTGACGCCGGTTGACATGACAGCACCGAACGTGCGCACGTCGAAGAAATTCTGGCAGATCCAGGCGCGCGCCTTCTCCACGCTGTCGGCGCTGCCCTTGCGCTTTTTCTTGCCCTTGGCTTCAGGGTCGTCGGCCAGTTCCTCTTCTGCGCCGATGGCCAGATAGGCTGCGCGGTGCGTGCGCTCCAGCACGGCCTTTTCCTTGATGTAAATGTCGTAGGGCGGCTCCGCCCCTTTGACCAACTGCACAAAGTTGCGCAGCTTGCGTTTTAGCGCGACATCGGTCACCAGACCACGCCCAGTTTCAGCGTCCAGCCGGGGCATATTGCCGGCATCTGGGTCACCGTTCGGGTTGCCGTCCTTCACGTCAAACAACAGCACAAAGTCATAACGTCCGGTCACTGCGCTCATTTCAAATCTCCTTGGTGTTGTCGTCGGGGCGCTTGGCATAAGACGCCTGGCGCTGGTGGTAGTAGCCAAGAGCAAACTTGCCCTGCTCGGCCAAAGCCAACTGCCGGGGAAAGCTTTGCAAGGGCGCAAGAATTTCGCCAATCAAATTCTCGAAATACATCAACTGCCCTTGCGTCAGTTTTTTCAGATGGGCGTTCTTCAAGCGAAGCAGGGTGGTGAACACGGCGACGGGCGTGGTTGACGCAGCGCCGTAATAGCGGTCGCGAATGGTTGCGTTCAATTTTCCGGGGCCTCCGGCAGACTGCTCTTGAACGCGCTCCAGCGTCGCAAACAAGCGGCCCAGCCGGTAGGCAGGTTCTTCTTGGCTCATATCCAGTTCCTCCTTGAAATATTGACGATTACCCGCCTGCTGCCCCCGCGCGCTGCGGTTCAGCCAGGCCTTGAGTACACAGGCGCGCAAGTAGTTGACGTCTTGTTCGGCCTTGCAGCGCATCACCACCGCATTCAGCAGCACGGCGGGCAGCACGGTGCCTTCCAGAATGGCGCGCATCCACTCACCCGCCAGACGCGGCGGCACGTTGTCCAGCTTGCCTTGCAGCGCGAGGCTGGAAAGCAGCCGGAACAAGGACGGATGCTCGGGGTCGCTGTCAAAACGGCGCACCACGCGGAGATCATCGAAATGCTGCTGCAGGCGCGGTGCCAGCTCGGCGAAAGAGATGCCCGGCAGCCAGAAGCGCACGCTGATGCGTGCGGCGTTCGGTGCCAGGCCCAGCACGTAGAAACGGACCTTGCCTTCAGCCTCGGGCAACTGGCCGCTGCGCAGCGCCTGATAAAGCGCTTTGACCGCATCGCGGCCACGGTCGGGGTTGTCCGGCTTGGGCTCGCCGAACAGATCGGCCAGAGTGAACTCACCATCAAACTGTGATTCAGCATCGGCCCAAAACACGGTCGAGCTGTCGCCCACCTGCACGCGGTTGCGAGAGTCACGATCCAGCAGCGCGTTCAGGGCCGTGGTGTAGGCAAAGGCGGCGCGGGCACTGACCGGCGCATTGCCACCTTGGGCCTTGCCGTAGGAGTTGAAGGCGTCCAGATTGAACGAGACGATATTGGCCCCCGAGCTTTGCGCCCCCCAGACGCCCTTGATGGCGGTGTGCAAGCGCTCAATCGGCAAGACTTGGCCCTCGATCAAGCACATCGCCTGCTCCGCATCGGTGCTTGCACCGCTCGCACTGAGCACGGCGCGCACGACAGCCGGTCGCTGGCACACCAGCGCGCCGCCATCACCTTGCAGCTCAAAGCTCACCACTGGGTTGCTCAGCACCAGCTCATCCCACAGCGGCGTGCCGCGCTGTGCGTCGAGCTGCGGGTCAGCCAGGAAGCTCAGCACGGCCTGCAAGCCGGCATCCTCGGACGCGTGCTCGGCCAAGTCCTGGATGCGCTGCTTGAATGCTGCCTGCTGCTCTTGCAAACGCTCCGGCTTGGCCTTGGTGCTGGCCCCCAGCGCGTACTCGGCCGTGTCCCACAGCAGATTGGCCGCCACGCCCGAGGTCTTCTTGACGGCTTGCGGCACCAGAAAGGTCTGGCCCCGCAGCTTCTTGCCATCCAACGTGCGGGTATCGCGGATTTGCACCACCGTGCCATCGGGCCGAAGCTCCACAACGAGGGGAATTTCCTTGTCTTCCAATCCCGGCGAAGGCAAACGCCGCGCCGGATCAGGGTCGCGACTGCGACGCTCGTACAGCTGGGCCAGTGCTTGCAGAATCATTGCGCGACCTCCGTGCCGTCAAAGTTCGGCACCTCGACCACACCGTTGCTCATCTGCGCGCGAAAGAAGCGCGGCTGCGGGTTGCTGGCCTGCGTGAAGTCCAGGTCATGCAGCATCCAACCCAGGTCACGCGTTTCAGCGATGGCCGGCCGCAGGCTTTCGGCGCTATCCACCGGCCGCACATCCGCCGCAAACTCCCGGCAGCCCAGATAGGGCTGATTCACCCACTGGCCCTTGGCAGCGCGGCGCTCAAACATCTCCTGATACTTCTGCGGCGGCTCGTCGCTGCACAGCTCCAGATCGGCGTAAACGCGGTAGGCCACATCACGCAGAAACAGCCCGGCGCGCTGTTGCCGCTCGTCCTCAACGTAAAGCGCCAGATCGCCCTCGCCCGCTGTCATCGCTTGCTGCACATTGCGGGTAGAAATCACAGCCCCCACCTCGTTGCGCCGCAAATTGATCCAGCGAATCGGCTTCAGGACATCGATGCGGCGGACGTGCCAGCGGATCGCCGGCTTCCACAAGATCGCCTCGAACAGCGCGCGGGCGGCGGAGGGCGTAATCACGTCGTAGCTGACGCGCTCGACCTTCATTTCGGGCCGCGTGAAACAGGCGAACTCGCCGGACACGGACAAGCAGTAGCGTTTCATTTCTCGTTCCCTCCCTCATCATTTGTGGTGCCGTGTGCCGCGTGAAAATTACACAGGACGTACTCAGAATAAATCAATCTTCCTTCTATGACAATCTATATCATAAAAAATATTCAAACCATACAATCTTCGTCTGCTCATAAGTTGGGCAGTGGATTGAAACCTTCTATGCCATTCGATTGGATGGCAGGTGCAGAGGGCGCGAGCTCTCTGCACACCCTCTGCCAGGCTTATTGAACCAAGCTGGCTGCGTCCAAAGGGGTGTCCCTGGGCAGCAGGCCAAACAGCCGGTCATAAATTGTCTCGTCAACCAATAAATACAGGCCCGGCAACAGCGGCTTGACGTCACCCTGCCGCTCCAACTTCTCCAGCTCACGTTTCCTGATCGTCACGGTGTAGCGCTGGATCGAGCGCATCAGCCAACGGTCCGTTTTGCCACTGCTGAGGCTACCAATCAACGCCTCCAAATTCGCATGTTGCTCATCGATCAAGTGATAAGGCACCAGCAGACTGGCCTGATCCTCGTCGTCGATGAGCCTGAACTTTTTGGCGGCCGTGCGGAAGTTGAATTGCAGCCGGCAGTCGCGATCCTCAAGATCGGTCAGCACATCGTGCGCATCGAAGCTGGGCTGGCGTGAATAGAAAAGCTTGAAATAGCGGTCGAAGGCCTCCGGCGCTAGGGCATCGGTCAAACCCTGGTCATGCAGGCTGCGGGTGGTTTCAGCGGCGCTGCGCAACTGGGCCAACAGCTTGGGTATGGGCCGCACAAACACATGCACTTCGCCCTGCGCCTGCAGACCTTCGCGGTTGCAGCGGCCTGCGGCCTGGGCAACCGAATCAAGCCCAGCCAGAGCGCGAAACACGACCGGGAAATCGACATCAACTCCAGCTTCAATCAACTGCGTGCTGACGACGTAAAACGGTGTGGTGTCACCTTCGCGCTGCGCCTTCAGCCGCTGCCGGATTTTTTCTAGTACCGCCTGCCGGTGTGCGCCGCACATCGCGGCAGACAGATGCAGCGTGCCGGGCGGCAATGCTCGGGTCAACTCGGCCGCATCGCGGCGGGTGTTGACGATGACCAAGGCGCTGGGGTGGGCAAGTAAGCGGGGCAAAAGTTCCGGCCACTCAGTCGGGGTGGTGAGGTCTGCAGGCCAATGCACGGTCGTGCGGCACAGTTGTGAGAACAGCCCGGCCGCGTCGTCAATGATGGGCGTGGGCATCGGCAGGCCGCGCAGTTTCTTTTTAGGGTCAAAGGCCGCCATGTCCGTCAATACCGGCTGCGTGGCGGTGCACAGCAGCAGGGTGATGCCGTAGTGCGTGAGCAGCACGTTCAGCGCGTCCAGCACCGGCTGCAAGAACTCTGGCGGCAGCATCTGGGCTTCGTCCAGGATGATGACGCTGCCCGCCAAGCGGTGCAGCTTGCGGCAGCGAGAAGTGCGGTCCGCAAACAAGGATTCGAGCAATTGCACATTGGTGGTGACGACCAGCGGCACATCCCAGTTCTCGCAAGCGAGCCGGCTGCGGGCGGTTTCTTGCACGGGGTCGGCATCGGCCTGGCTGTGGTGCTCGACGAGGTTGTCGGCCCCGAAGATTGCGCCGAACACCGAGGCCGTCTGCTCAATGATGCTGGTGTACGGAATGGCGTAGACGACGCGGCGCAAGCCGTGCTGGCAGGCATGTTCCAGCGCAAAGGCCAGCGATGAGAGCGTCTTGCCGCCGCCGGTTGGCACGGTGAGTGAGAACACACCGGGCGCAAGGACAGCCTTCTGCCGACACTGCGCCAGCACGGCTGCCCGCGCTTGCATGACGGCGGAGTCGGCCAGTCCCCGCGCGGCGACATCTTCGGCCATGCGCGTCAGGTCGGCGTTGAGCAGATCGCGGTATACCGACAGGCTTGGAAAGCCAGCGCGGTGGACAGCAGATTTGGAATTGAAGTGCGCTTCGGTATCCAAAAAATCAGCATCCACCAAGGCAGAAAACAACATGCGCAGCCAGATCGAGCGGGCCAGAGGTTGACCGCGCTCTCGCAAGCTGCTGGTGTTGAAGGCGGCGGCGCGCAACTCATTCGCTACGGGCGCTTCGCACAGCTCGGGCATTGCCGACAACGCCACTTGCAGCGCTTCGCTGTACTCAGTCTGCGCTTCACTTGAACTCAGTCGAGGGGCCAGACCTTGCCCTAACTCACCTGCATTCCAATTGACCAGGCCACCGTGGTGACCTGCGATCAGATACTGCAGTACCCGAGACAGCCCCTCGCCCTGCTGCGGCCCCAGTTGCTGAATGAACATGGCTCGGGCGTGCAGTGCACCTGCGGCGGAATGGGTTTTCTCGGAACCCGCTACGCGGCCTTCGATGTGTGCGTCAGCGTTGCTGCGCACATAACGCTGAAAGCCCAGCCGGGCTTTGCCAAGATCATGCCAGCGGCCGGCCAATTCAGCCCAGAGTGAACCACTAAAAGGTGCTGCAAACTCGCCCGCCAAGCGGCCAACCGCCAGCAGATGCTCGGCCAGGCCATGCCAATCGCCCTGCTCGTTCTGGCTATGCGCATGCAGGGCTTGATCGGAGGCTTCAGGTTTTGACATAGCGGTCCAGTGATGTTCTTCCGTCGGTTGAGCGCATGATCTCAAGCGCCAGGCTCACCAGATGACCCTGCGCCCATCTTTCCCAGCGCCGCCCGAATATTTTTCTCGACCGCTGCAGCCAAGCTCTTCGGCTCCAGCACCTCCACCTCCGGCAGATGCCGCAGGATGTCCATCACCAACTCGCGCGGGTCGGTATAGGGCAACTCCAGCAGATAGCTACCGTCATCAGCGAAACAGCCACGTTGCTGGGGGTGCCAGCGCTCCGCCGCCACCCAGCGGGCGCGCTCAGGCGTAAAACGCAGCGTGGCCCATTGCACCTCACGACCGGAAAATATGCCGTAACCGGCACCCAGGGCCGCATCCAACTCAGTAAAAGGCACATTGATGGCCGGGCGGTCCAGCACCTGCACGCTCTGAATGGCGTCAACAGAGAAGTTGCGTAGGCCTTCGCGCCAATGGCACCAGGCATCGAGATACCAATTGCTGCGGTAGTGGATCAACCGTTGCGGTGACACCTCACGCGCTTGGGTCTGCTCTTCAGCCCGGCCGCGCCCCTGATAGCGAATCAGCAAACGCTGACGCCGCAGCAAGGCGGAGCCGACCGACTGGAAGTGAGGGACATGCAACTGACGCGCGCCGACGGTTTGCACGCGAATACGCTGCGCCAACTCGGCCGTGGTGCTTGCGGCGCTACCCAGCAACTTGTTCAGCCGCCCAATCAGCGGGGCGACATGCGGACCCAGCAGACCGCCAGCATCCAAGTTGGCGAGCAGATGCTGCATGGTCAACAGCGCATGGATCTCTTCAGCGCTGAGCCACAGTCCGGGCAACTCGTACTGCGTACCGATTGCTTGGTGGGCCGCGTCTAGCCTCCACCCGCCCAGCACAAGATCGAAGATGACCGGCGCATTCATGCGGTCACGCAAAAACGCCAAGTCACGCTTCAGCGTGGCTGGCGAAACGCCCAGCTCCGCCAATAGGAACTGCCTCGTCAAGCACCGCCCCGAATCGAGCAGATGCTTGAGCTTGAAATGCCGTTCGGTTTGTGACACCGATCCTCCCGCCTATCGTTCTTTGTGCAGGATGGTAACCACTATTTACTACTGACTTTAAAAGTCGTTTCACACACCAGATTGTTCAACGTGAGCTCAGTCCGCCTGCTACAAATCAGCTTTTTTGCACAACACCAGGATCTGAAAATGGGCACACTCTGACTGTGGCGAGCAGCAAACTCCACATTTCTAACCTTTCGATTGCACTCCGCCTGGAAGTGGAGCGTCGCCCTACATGTTGTTCACCTTTATCAGTTGCGCGGCGCTTGCCTCACCAAGAGATACCAATGATTTCGGTCTGTATGGGTCGCCAACCTCAGAGCGAGGTAACCGTACATGGGCATCTGCCGCCAATCTTGATGGCCGCGATTGGCGTTTGGCATCACGCGCCATGAAATAAAATAGCGATATTGCAGAGCCCGCTAACTTCACGACTTCCACCACGGTTTGGCCGCGCTCAATCGCTCAATGAATCACCGCCTTCGCACCGGCCCGTCATTCGCGAGGACCGGACCGATCTCGGGCGACGGATGCCCAGCTCGCTGCACATCAGCAGTGGGAACACGCACAAACCGGGCGATCGCCTCGCCCAATTCGCGGTCCGACCGGTCGGGTGACAGCGCCAAGGCTTTGGCAATTTCCTGCCAGGCCTGGGCAGCATCGGCTGGACTGATCGACGCTGCCGGACCCGCCCTCACTTCCGGGCGGTGGCTGCGCAGCCGCCCGTCCTGTGCCGCCTTGATCCGCCAGAGCGGCTGATCGCTGCGGGTTTGGCCACGAACGGTCTGTCGGCTCGCCTCCGCCGCGATACCCCAGCCGCGCAGCTTCTCGGCAAAGGTCTCGCGCCAGCGCTGCAGGTCGGCCTTGCGAGGATTCAGCCGCACGCCATGCTGGGACTCGGCGCGCACGCTCAGGTGCACATGGGGGTTGGCTTGATGGTTGTGCAGCACCATCACGTATTTGTGGTCGGCCAGCTCGGCCTGCGCAAACTCGCGCGCGGCCCGCAGCACGTATTGCGCCTCGGTGCCACGCGGCATCGACAGCATCAGGTTGAAGGCCTCACGCCGGTGGCCCACGTCGTCGATCAGCGAGCCGCCGAAGCGCCAGTCATCGGCCAACTCATGGACGGCCTCCTTGCCCTGCGTCGTCTGGCCGCGCTCGTCTTCGATGTCGAGCCGGCCGTTCTTGCTGATGTAGCGGAAATGCGCGGTGATGGCCTGCATGCCGCGCCCGCCGCCGGTGACCTTGACCATCACTTGCGGCGCACGAGGCAGCACTGTGGCCGCGATGCGCTCGCGGATGGCGGCGGCGCGCTGGCGATTTTCGCTGCCGCCGGACTTGGGCTGCGGCGCCACCTTGACCATGCGATTGCCGGGGTAGAACAGCCGGTCGCCCCACTGGATCAGGACGCCGTCGATATTCGGTGCTTGGGACATGAAGCGCTCCCGATTTCAGGTGGGTGTTGGGTTCGACGAACCGGGCTTGTGCCCTCGCGGCTGCAGCTCGGCCAGGACGCGAGAGGCCAGCATCAGGTGGGCGCGCACCTCGCCGGCCAGGTTGTCGAGGCTCTCGCGATACGGCTGCGCCGCCTGAACGTCCCCGTGGCGCAGCAGCGCGGTCAGCTGATGGAGGTTGCGGCTGAGGGTAGACAGCTCAGCGCTGGAGGCGATCAGGGCCGCCAGATGCTCGGCACGACTCGCCCCGTTGGTCAGCACCGGCACGCCGGCCACTAGGCCAGCCAGGTAGGCCCCGCGCGACAGGCCGGCTGTGCGCGCGCCGGCTGCGAGCTGGTTGGCTTCAGCGAGGGTCAGGCGGATGGACAGCTTGACGGTGCTGCTGGCCGGACCGGAATCAGGGGTTGCGGACGGCGGTACTTGTGGCGATTCGACCGGTTCAATCGCGCCGAGATAGCCCGCCACCGCGCTGCGCACCAGCAGCGAGACGCTGACCCGCTCGACCTGCGCACGCGCCACCAGCGCAGCTTTGAAGCCGCGCATATCGACCGTGA
This sequence comes from Roseateles sp., assembly GCA_044339175.1. GTDB lineage: Bacteria > Pseudomonadota > Gammaproteobacteria > Burkholderiales > Burkholderiaceae_C > Paucibacter_A. The sequence goes on along the minus strand of JBIIVZ010000033.1, from coordinate 903 downwards.
CGAAGTCGTGGGAGCTGGTGTTCATGGTTGACCGACCGGGGGGACGAAAGGACCGAGCTGGAAGGCAAGGGAGGGCAATTCGGCAAGTGCGCAGCACTTGTGAAACCGGCGGCATGCCGCCTATCCTGCACTCACCTCCGCATTGATCTTGTGCCTGCTGCAGATGGTTTTTACGTATGGAATTCGTCAAAAATCCATCGCGACGGCGACTTGGCAGCGTCGATTCGTCAAACGGTTTTTTATCAAGCCGACTGACCAGGCCTCAGCCATCAACGGCTGTTCGGACTGGTGCGTCGAACGGTTTTACAGCCTGCGCATTGAACCCGGTGGCCTTGTCTTCAGGCATCGCACGATGGCCCGTCGTAAAACGGATTTACAGACAGGGCGGCGACCATTGGAATCGCTGCTTGCCGTCACCCTGAATAAAACCGTTGGACGTTCAACCTGCCAAGGCTGTCCGATATTTGCCAGCAAACTTCGGACTACTCAGGCATCAAAAGCTGCCGAAGATCGCGCCTACCGATCGCGTCAAACGGTTCGACGTTCTCACCCGGCGGCGAAACCGATCAGCTTGAGCCTGGCCGCCGCGATCACTTGCAGTCGCTGGTCAACACGGCCGCGCACGAATACGCAGCCTGGCTCGGAGGGCACGGCATCCACAACGACGGCAACCGTCTGGCCATCCAAATCGGCTTGAAGCGTCAACAGGCGGCGCTGTCGGTTGGCGGAGTCTGGTTGTTTCACATCGGCAGATGCCGTGCCTCTCGCGCTCGAAGTTGCCATCTCGCCCAAAGTAGCCGATTCCAGCGGGCTAGCCAGGATCGCTCGCAAGTCCTCCACGCGCTGACGTGTCACCGGCTGCTGGTCGCTCATCCACGCATCCACCTGGGCTGGCCGCTCGCC
>JBIIVZ010000366.1:0-3426 GCA_044339175.1 Roseateles sp. | reverse complement strand
TCGTTTTATGTTCGGATCTCTCGCCAGCATTTCAGCTATGGTGTTTGACATGACGCAAGCATCCGTACCGAAAATAACTGAACAACTGGCAATTTTGCAGCGGCAGGTTAGCACGATCATCAAGGGCAAACCGACCCAGATCAAGGACTGCGTGGCCTGCCTGATTGCCGGTGGTCACTTGCTGATCGAAGACCTGCCCGGCGTCGGTAAAACCACGCTGGCCCATGCCTTGGCCATCTCGATGGGGCTGAAGTTTTCACGCCTGCAATTTACCGCCGACCTGATGCCGTCCGACTTGATTGGCGTCAGTATTTACGAACGCGAGCGGGCCGGCTTTGTGTTTCACCCCGGGCCGGTCTTTGCGCAAGTGCTGCTGGCCGACGAAATCAACCGCGCCGGACCCAAGTCGCAAAGCGCGCTGCTCGAAGCGATGGAAGAGAAGCAGGTCAGCGTGGACGGCACCAGCCACGCGTTGCCGCAGCCCTTCTTTGTCATCGCCACACAAAACCCGAGCGAGCACCTGGGCACCTACCCGCTGCCGGAGTCGCAGCTGGACCGCTTTTTGATGTGCATTTCGCTCGGCTACCCGGACTTGGCAGCCGAGCGCGAGTTGCTGTCGGGCCAGGACAGCCGCGAAGCGTTGCGGGCGCTGCAGCCGGTCATGAACGACGCCGATGTGCTGGCCGCCCAGGCGGCGGTGCGCGGCATTCATGCCTCGGCCGCCTTGCTCGATTATTTGCAAACGCTGATTGCCGCCACCCGCTCGGGCCAATGGTTTGCCGAAGGCTTGAGCCCGCGCGCAGGCTTGGGCGTGCTGCGCGCGGCCCGGGCACGAGCGCTGCTGGACGGGCGTGATTTCGTCTCGCCCGACGATGTGCAGGCCATCCTGCCGCAGACGATTGCCCACCGCCTGCGCCCCAAGCCCGGCAGTGGTCGCGGTCCGCTGGCGCAAGTGCGCGCGATGATCGAAGCCATAGCTCTCCCCTGAGAGTGAGCACTTGAGTTTGAAATCGCACTTTAGAGCCTGGTGGGCGGCCCGCCACCCGCGCAGCGACACCCATTTGATGGGGCAGCGCAATATTTACATCCTGCCCAGCCGCGCCGGGCTGGCGTTTTGCGCCACCTTGGTGCTGTTGCTGCTGGCCTCGATCAACGATCAACTGAGCTTGGGCTATTTGCTGACTTTTTTGCTGACCGGCGCAGGACTGGCCTCGATGCACAGCACACACGGCAATCTGCGCGGCCTGAGCCTGGATGTGAGGATGCCGCAGCCCGCCTTTGCCGGCGATGACGTGCAGCTCGAACTGCGTCTGCACAACAGGGGCGGAGCGCGCTACGGCATCGGCGTGCAGGTGCAGACCCACGCGCCAGCCACGGCAAGGTCCGAGATCGCCTGGACCGATGTGCCGGCCCTCGGCCATGCACTGCTGCAGGTGCGCTTCCCCGCCGCACAGCGCGGCCAGCATGTGCTGCCGACGCTGCACATCGTCACACGCTTCCCGCTCGGGCTGTTCCGGGCCTGGTCGGTCTGGCGGCCGGCAGCCCAGTTTTGGGTCTATCCGCGCCCTGAAAACCCGGTACCGCCGTTCCCGCCCCAGCAAGGCGGCAGCGACGGTCAACAACCCAGCCGGGCAACTCCGCAGCAAGGGCAAGACTTTGACGGAGTGCGCGCTTACCGGCGCGGCGACCCGATGAAACAGGTGTTGTGGAAAAAAGCCGCGCTGAGCTTTGAGCAAGGCACGCCGCTGTGGGTGCGTGACAGCCAGGCACCGGCCGCCCAGCAGCTTTGGCTGGACTGGCGCGACACGGCTACGCTGGCCCCTGAGGCACGCATCGCACGCTTGACCGCCTGGGTGCTGGCGGCCGAACAACGGCAAGCCCCGTACGGCCTGAGTTTGGGCACGCAGCGCGGTTCGCCGGCCCTTGGCGCGGAGCACCGCCAGCACTGCCTGGAACAACTGGCCTTGCTACCGGTCACCGTGCAGGCAGGCGCGCCGTGAGTGCGCCGCGCCACCTTGGCCATGTCAGCCACAAGATCAGCCGCAAGGGCAGCCACAAAATCAGCCGCGAATGCCGGGACACGCTCTTCCTGCTGGCCGGCATCGGCGCGGTGGTGCTGCCGCATGCCGGCCACCTGCCGCTGTGGGCCAGTGCCATCACCGTGTTGATCCTGGGCTGGCGCGGCCTGCTGGCCTGGCGCGGCGACGCCCTGCCCGGCCGCTGGGTGCTGGTCGGCGTGCTGCTGCTGTCGGCCGGGCTGACTTGGTGGAGCCATGCCAGCCTGCTGGGCCGCGAGGCCGGCGTCACCCTGCTGGTGATGCTGATGGCGCTGAAGACGCTGGAGCTGCGCGCACGCCGCGATGCTTTTGTGGTGTTTTTCCTCGGCTTCTTCCTGGTCTTGACGAACTTCCTCTATTCCCAGTCGTTGCTGACGGCGGTCTGGATGTTGCTCAGCGTCTGGGCCCTGCTCAGCGCGGTGGTGCTGGCGCAAATGCCGGTGGGTCAGCCCAGCTTGCGCCTGGCCGCGGCCCTTGCGGCGCGCACCACGCTGTACGGTTTGCCGGTGATGGTGTTGCTGTTCGTGCTGTTTCCGCGCATCGGGCCGCTCTGGGGGCTGCCGGCCGACTCGATCGGCCGCACCGGCCTGTCCAATCAAATGAGTTTTGGCGCGATGTCGGAGCTGGCGAATGACGACAGCATCGCCCTGCGTTTGCGGTTCGAGGGCGCGCCACCGCCGCCGCAGGCGCGCTACTTCCGCGGCCCGGTACTGGCGCAATTTGACGGCCGCAATTGGCTGCCCGCCGACCCAAGCAGTTTGGCGGGCTTGGCCGGTCATCGCCGACCCGACGCGGTACGCCTGCGCGACGCGCCACTGCGCTATGAGCTGACGCTGGAGCCGCTGCGCATCAGCGTGGTGCCGCTGCTGGAAATGAGCCCCGAGCCGGCCGGCAGCACCCGCACCGAAGACGGCCTGACGCTCAGGCGCGGGCCGGAGCTGCAGTGGATTGCGCCGCGCCCGATCACCGAACGGCTGCGCTTCAACACGCTGGCTTACCTGAACCACCAGACCGGCCCGCTCGACCTGACGCTGGAGACCAGCTTGTCGATGCAGAGCTATCTGGAGCTGCCGCCCGGCTTCAACCCGCGCACGATGGGGTGGGCCGACACGCTGCGCCGACAAGCCCGTTTTGCCGCGCTCGATGACGCCGGGCTGGCCCCGGCCCTGGCGGCGGCCGTGTTGGCCCACATCAGCACGGCGGACTTCACCTACACGCTGGCACCGGGCCGCTATGGCGAGGCCACGCCGCATGTGATCGATGAGTTCTGGTTTGACCGCCGGCTGGGGTTTTGCGAACACTTTGCGGCCTCGTTTGTGGTCGTCATGCGGGCGATGGGCGTGCCGGCCCGCATCGTCACCGGCTTTCA
>JBIIVZ010000032.1:0-11922 GCA_044339175.1 Roseateles sp. | reverse complement strand
GCGCGCAAGTAAGCGGCAGCAAGCAGCACCCAGCAAAGCCTCAAAGCCAAGCCCGGTCCCTCACAGGTCCGGGCTTTTTGCCGCCCAGCCTCGGCAGCGAAAGCTCAGCGTCGTTGCGGCAGCAGATCTCTGAACCAATCGACCAGCGGGGCCAGCACCGGCTCCGGTTCGGGCGGCGGCGGCGGGGGGATATAGCGGGGGGCGTCAAAGACCACTTTGGCGTCAATCAGCCGGGTGCGCAGCGATTGCTGGAAGAACTCGCCGACCATCGGCAGCGCACTGTGCGCGCCCTGGCCCCAGTAGTCGCTCATCGTCACCCGGTTGTCGTTGAAGCCGACCCAGGCCCCGGCCACCAGTTGGCGGTGCATCAGGATGAACCAGCCGTCGGTGTTGTCCTGGGTGGTGCCGGTCTTGCCGGCCACATCGGCGCGAATGCCGTAGCGGCTGCGCACGCCGAGGCCGGTGCCCCGGTCGATCACGCCGCGCATCACGTCCAGCAGCGTCTGCGCGTTGGCTTGCGACAGCGCTCGCTCCGGCAGTTTGTCGGCGAACGATTCCAGCACTTGACCGTGGCGGTCTTCTACCCGCAACACCAGCGTCGGCTCGATGTAGCTGCCGTCGTTGGCCAAGGTGGCGTAGGCCGACACCATTTCTTTCAAGGTCACCGGGCTGGTGCCCAGCGCCAACGAGGGCACTTCTTCCAGCTTGCTTTGCCGCACGCCCATCGCGCGGGCCAGCGTGGCCACTTTGGCCGGGCCCACCGTCTGCATCAGCTGGGCGGTGATGGTGTTTTTGGAGTAGGTGAGGCCGTCCCGCAAGCTCATCGCTTCGCCGCTCGGCGGTGTGCCGTCGCTGGGCCGCCAGTACTTGCCGTCAGGCAACTGGATCTCTACCGCTTCGTCGACAAAACTGTCGCTGGGCAAGGCCCCCTGCACAAAGGCCGCACCGTAGACAAACGGCTTGAAGGTGGAGCCCGGTTGGCGGCGCGCCTGCTGCACATGGTCGAACGGGTCGGTGACGAAGTCGCGGCTGCCGACCCAAGCCATCACATGGCCGTTGCCCGGGTCCAGCGCCAAAAAGCCGACCTGCAAGCGTGTTTTGTCGCGCCGCAGCGCTTGCATGAAGGCCGCGTCCGCCTGCAGTTGTTTGACGGCATCCGCGCCGCTCAAGCCGGACTCGAGCGCCGCTCTGTACTCCGCCGAATTGCGCACGAAGGCCAGCAGCAACTCGTTCTTGGCCTTCCAGGCGCGCGGCCCCCATTCGGTATTGACCTGTTCTTGCAGCCGATTCGCTTGGGTGGCCACCGCCTGATTGGCGAGCTTTTGCAAGCGAGAATCTAGCGTGGTGTACAGCACCAGTCCGTCGGCATAGATGTTGTAGCCCCTGCGGTCGGCCCAGTCGATCAACCACTTGCGCAGCGCCTGCGTCACATGCGGAGCGGCCCCCAGCGATTCGGTCTGGCGCTCGAAGTCCAGCTTCAGCGGGCGCTTTTTCAGGCGCTCCAACTGGTCTACCGCCAACTTGTCGTGCTTGACCATCTGCGCCAGCACGATGTTGCGGCGTTGCAGCGAGCGCTCGGGGTTCAGCACCGGGTTGTAGTAGCTGGTGCCCTTCAACATGCCGATCAGCGTGGCGCTTTCGAGCACGCTGAGTTGGTTGGCCGATTTGTCGAAATAAGTGCGGGCCGCCATCTCGATGCCGTGGGCGTTGTACAGAAACGGCACGGTGTTGAGGTAGGTCTCCAGAATCTCCGGCTTGCTGTAGACGGCCTCGATCTTCAGCGCAGTAATGACCTCTTTCAGCTTGCGCGTGATGCTGCGCGAGCGGCCGATTTCCTCCGGGTAGAGGTTGCGCGCCAACTGCTGCGTGATGGTGGAGCCGCCTTGCAGCTCGCCGTTGAAGGTGTGCAGCAGCGCTGATGCGGTGCGCTTGAAGTCGATGCCGTGGTGTTCGTAGAAGCGGTGATCCTCGGTCGAGATCAGTGCCGCAATCACATGGGGCGAGATGTCGGCCAGCCGCGTCCAGTCGCGGTTGGTGCGCCGGAACGCCGCCATTTCCTGCCCATCGGCCGAAATCACCCGCGACGGCTGTTCGGACTTGGCCTGCCGGACGTCCTTGATGCTGGGCGTGAACGGCAGCAGCAGCAAGGCGTAAGCCAGGACCAAGGCAGGCAGGGCCGCCAACGACCAAGCGACACCTCGCCAAGTGGGGCGGCGCAAGCGCTGCAGGGTTCGCGTTGCCAGCGCGCGCACGGTTGAATTGTCAAATTTGATCAAGCCGGGAGTGTAGTGCTGCAACTTTGCTCCGTGCCAAGGCCAGAGGCCTTGGCGTTCGGCCGACTGCTCGCTGGTCGCCTTTGGCGGTAATGCCCGCCAGCGGGGCGATAGCGCGGGTCGCGACCCGCGCTACGAGACGAGATCCAATTGTTGGCTGATCTGCGCGAACAGCGGCCGGGCGGCGACGGTGGGTTGCAGGCAAGCGTCGCGCAGCGCGGCCAGAGCGGCCAGCGCGGTGAGCACGGCCTGGTCTGCGCCGGCTGCGTCCTGCGGGCCGTGTGCCAGCAACTCCTCCAGCAAGCAGCCAAAAGCGCGCGCTTCGAGCCGCTGCAAAGCCAGCGCCTGTGCTGCATCGGCCGGCAAGAAGGACGCCGCGCCCATATCGCCCAGCACGCAGTGGCCATTGGCATCGCACTGCAGGTTGTGGCCGTAGAGGTCGCCGTGCAGCAGGCCGTTGGCGTGCAGGTGGGCGGCCGCTGCGGCCGCGCTTCGCGCGATGCGCAGCAACGTGGCCAGCTCGAAGCGCGTACCCGCTGGGTACACATCGCGGCTGCAAGACGCCAGGCTGGGTGGCCCGGCCAGCGTGGTGAAACTGGGCGCAATGCACCGCATCACCAGCCCGGCGCTGCCGTCCGGGTGGCCGGACAGCGGCCCGGTGATGGGGATCAGGTGCGGGTGCAGGCCGGCACTTAAGCTGGCCGCCAGTTCAGCAGCCGGCCAGCCGTCGCTGGTCACCGCGCCCTTGAACAGCTTGACGGCGACGGCCTCGCCGCCCAGCAGTGCTTGATGAATCACGCCGGACGCGCCTTCGCCGAGCTGTTGCTGCAGGGTCAGATCGGCCCAAGCCACCGCGTCGGCCGATGGCGTGAAATTGGGCTGGTTTTCATACGCCAGCCACGCCAGCCGGGGCATGTTCAGCAGCCACTCGGGCAGCTTGGTCTGCAAAAGTTCCAGCGGATTGGCGGAAATTCTCAACAGTTCCAGCTGCGTGCATTGCGCCAGCTCCGGCGGCAAGGCGCACAGCTGATTGCCCGCCAGCATCAGCTTTTGCAAGCGCGTGCAGTGGCCGATCTCGGCCGGCAAAGCGCTCAAGCGGTTGTCGGTCAGGATCAGCCAGCGCAACTGGGGTGGCAAGGCGGCGGCGCTGGCGTGCGCGATGCGGTTCGATTTGAACCCCACCATCTCCAGCTGCGCGCATTGGCCCAGCACGGCGGGCAGTTCGGTGAAGGCATTGTTCGAGCAGAACAGCACCCGCAGGCGGTGCAGCCGGGGCAGGTCGTCGGGCAGGGTGGTCAGCGCATTGCCGGACAGGTTGAGCACTTCCAGCGAGTCGGCCAGGTCAAAGATTTCAATGGGGAATTCCGTCAGGTCGCAGCTCAGATCGAGCCGCTGGATGCCGTGCAACTGGCCCGTGCGCAATTGGGAAAGTAGGTCCATGAAGAAGCAGGGCCCGCGCCCGCCAGTAGCCAGTGAAGTGGCCTGCATTGTCGGTGCCGCCAGCGACGCCGGAGCAGCCTGCCAACCTGTTGTGCGCCGGGGTGCGAAAAGTTCGTTTCGTGTTGAAAAATCACGTTTTTCAGGGGCCTGGATGGGCAGGCTCGCTCGTAGACTGAGGCGCGTCAGCATCGATTGACGAAGCCCATTAAAGCCCGTTCCAAGGAGATCACCGTGACTGCAGCTACCGCTTTCGCCGCCGAGAATTTCTTCAAAAACAGCACGGCTCTGCCGACCATGCCCGAGGTGGCAGCGCGCTTGATGCGCAGCTTCGACGACGACAACATCAGCCTGGGCAAGATCGCCGAGCTGATCGGCAAGGACTCCACGCTGTCCGCCAAGGTCTTGCGCCTGGCCAATTCAGCCCACTACAGCCCGTCCCATCAAATTTCCAGCCTCAACGACGCCGCCAATGCGCTGGGGCTGGAAACGCTGCGCAATTTGTCGATGGCGGCCTGCTTGTCCGGGGCTTTCCCGGCCGTCAAGGGGCTGGATCGGAGCCAGTTCTGGCGCCACAGCGTGACCACGGCGGCCTATGCCAGCCTGCTCAGCAAGGTGCTGCGCCTGGACGCCGACACCGCCTATCTGGCCGGCCTGATGCTGCGCACCGGGCAGTTGCTGATGGCGATGTCGGAGCCCGAGTTGGTGGCCGACGTCGAGGTTCATGCCGCCGAGCCGGGCAGCCGCTTTTCGCTGGAAATGCACCGTTTTCATTGCACCCACGCCGACGTGACCGGCTCGCTGGCCACGCATTGGCATTTCCCTGAAGCAATGGTGGAGGCCTTCAAGGACGCCGACACCCCGATGGAGATTCGCCCGTTCTCACTGATGGCTGCCGTGCTGCACATGGCTGAGGTGTTGGCCGATGCTGCCGAGCAGCACATCAAGCCCGGCGATGCCCTGCTGACCGCGGTGCCCGAGTTGGTCGAACACTTGCATCTGGACCTGGCTTTCCTCGAAGCCAAGGTTGCGGCAGCCGGGGATGTGGCTGCCGATGTGGAGCAAATGCTGCATTGAGGGCGATCTAGTGTCGCGCCAAGGCGTGTCATGTCGGCACTTCGCTGCCGATGCTAAAAAAGCCCGCGGGTCTTGACCCGCCCTACGTGGCTACAAATAGGTCACTCCGCGCCTCAAGCGCCGAGCTTGGTTTCGGCGGTGGCTGACTCGGCTTGCTGCGCTTGGGTCATCTGTTGTAGGCCGGACAGCAGGTCGGCAAAGCGCTCACCCTGCACGACGACGTGGTTGCGAACCGCGTTGACGGCGGCTTCAACGTCGCCGGCAGCGATGGCGTCGATGATGCTTTGGTGCTCGTCGAACGAGCGCTGCACCCGGTTGCGCACGCGCAGTTGCAAGCGCCGGTACGGCCGCAGTTTGCGCTGCAGCGCTTGCGCTTGCTCGCACAAAAAACTGTTGTGCGAGGCGCTGTACAGCGCGTTGTGAAACGTCTCGTTGGCGTAAAAGTAGGCATCCGGGTCGCGCTGTTCGGCGGCGCTGCGGCAGCTTTCGTGCACGGTCTGCAGGCTCAGCATTTCGGCCTCGCTGATGCGGCGCACGGCCAGGCGGACGCACATGGCTTCCAGTTCGGCCATCACTTCAAACATTTCGATCAGCCGTTGCGGCGAGGCTTGCGCCACCACCGCACCCCGGCGTGGCCGGATTTCCAGCAGACCTTCGCCAGCCAGTTGATTCAGCGCCTCGCGGATCGGCGTGCGCGAAACGCCGAAACGGGTGGCCAGTTCGATCTCATCGAGATGCGTGCCCGGCAGCAATTTGCCGGTGGCGACCTCTTCTTCGATGGTCTCGCGGAGTTGTTCTGATAGTCGGGACATGCGCGCAGTCTAGCAAACACCCTGGCTGAAGCATCGGATCGGCATGCACGATCGACCTCAGATAATTTCTAGTGGAAAGTACTGAGTAATAATTAAGATTCAAATTATACAAAAACTCATCTACTTTATACGTAGATCGGATTTGTACGGATGTCGACTGGCTAATGCCTGGCGACGGCGGGTCAGGCGGCCCAGCACACCACTGATCTGAACAAGGTTCAAGCAACAGCGCTGCCTCCATGTGAGGCAGCCCGGCTAAAACATCAGGAGACTTTCATGACGATCAATCGGCGGCAGTGGCTTCAATCGGCAGCGGGCGCGAGTGCGTTGGGGCTGAGCGGTGGCATCAGTACGGCTTGGGCGCAATCCGCCGGCTTGAAGATTTCTCACCAGTTCCCCAGCGGCACGCTGATCGAAGGGGACTTCCGCGACCGGCTTTGCCGGCGCTTCGCCGCCGAGGTGGAAAAACGCAGCGGCGGTGCCTTGAAGGCGTCGGTCTACCCCGGCTCGTCTTTGATGAAGACCAATGCCCAGTTCTCAGCCATGCGCAAGGGCGCGCTGGACATGAGCTTGGTGCCTTTGTCCTACGCCGGCGGTGAAGTGTCCGAGACCAATATCGGCCTGATGCCGGCACTGGTGCCCAGCTATGAGCAGGGCGCGGCCTGGAAGACCGCTGAGGTCGGCAAGCAGTTGGCCAAGGTGCTGGACGACAAAGGCATCCTGCTCGTCAGCTGGGTCTGGCAGGCCGGCGGCGTGGCCAGCCGGACCAAGCCGCTGGTGGTCCCCGACGACGCCAAGGGCATGAAGGTGCGCGGTGGCAGCCGTGAGATGGACATGATGCTGAAGCAGGCTGGTGCGTCGGTGATCTCGCTGCCGTCGAATGAAATCTACGCCGCCATGCAGACCGGCGCGATGGATGCGGCGATGACGTCCTCCACCAGCTTGATCTCCTTCAAGCTCGAAGAAATTGCCAAGCACCTGACCACGGGGCGCAGCAAAGCCTATTGGTTCATGTTCGAGCCACTGATGATTTCCAAGGAGGTGTTCAGCAAGCTGCCGCGCGACCAGCAGGACATCGTCATGGCCGTCGGGGCCGAGTTGGAGTTGTTTGCGCGCGACGCGGCCAAGGCCGACGACAAGGCCGCCGCCGAGGTCTATGCCAAGGCCGGGGCCAAGGTCTATGACCTGGATGAGGCCAATTTGGCCAAGTGGCAAGTGATCGCACGCGAGACCGCGTGGAAGGATTTCGCCGCCAAGAACGAATCCTGTGCCGGCCTGCTCAAAGCAGCGCAGAAATTGATCTGACCGGACGCCGCCCATGAGTCATGCGATAGAAACCGGGGTCAGCCCAACGGCCATCGACCCCCACACCCCTGCGCTGTTGCTGCCGCTGGCCCGGCTGCTGCGCTGGGTCAACGACCTGATGCTGAGCATCGGCATGCTGGCCCTGCTGACGGCAGCCGGGGTGCTGACCTACAGCGTCATTTCGCGCTACGTGATGAAGGCCTCGACCGATTGGCAGGACGAGACGGCCGTGTTCTGTCTGGTCGGGGCCACCTTCACTTGCGGCGCGTTCGTGCAGTCGGTGCGCGGCCACATCGGCATCGAGGCAGTGTCCGGCCTGCTGCCGGCCTGGGCCAATCGTCTGCGTCAAGTGGCTGTTGACCTGATGTGTCTGCTGTTCTGCAGCTTCTTTGCCTGGAAGTCCTGGACGCTGTTCCACGAAGCCTGGGCGGACGGCATGACGACCTCGTCGTCGTGGGCACCGCCGCTGTGGATTCCCTACGGTTTGATGGCGGCTGGCATGTCGCTGCTGAGCCTGCAAATCGCCGTTCAACTGAGCGCCAGCCTGAACGCGCTGCGCGCCAACCCAGAAGGCCGGCCATGAGCGCTCTCACCATCGGCCTGCTGTTTGCGGGCGTCACCCTGTTCGTCATGTTCTCCGGCGCGCCGATTGCGTTCGCGCTGGGCAGCGTGGCGGTGTTGTTCATGATGGCTTTCATGCCGGCGTCGGCGCTGGACACCGTGACCCAGAACGTCTACGAGGAAATGGCCAGCATCACGCTGCTGTCGATCCCGTTGTTCATCTTGAAAGGCTCGGCCATCGGCAGGTCTCGAGCGGGGCAGGATTTATATGCGGCCATGCATGTGTGGATGAACAAGATCCCCGGCGGCTTGGGCATTGCCAACGTGTTTGCCTGCGCCTTGTTCGCGGCGATGGCCGGGTCCAGCCCGGCGACCTGCTCGGCGATTGGTTCGGCCGGCATCCCCGAGATGCGCAAGCGCGGTTATTCGCCCGGCTTTGCGGCCGGCATCATCGCGGCCGGCGGCACGCTGGGCATCTTGTTGCCGCCGTCGATCACGATGATCTTGTACGCGGTGGCGGCCGAGCAATCGCTCGGCCGCTTGTTCCTGGCCGGTATCGGCCCCGGCCTGCTGCTGGTCGGCCTGTTCGCGACCTGGGCCGTGGTCAATTACCAGCGCGAGTACCGCCGCGCCCAAGCGGCCTACACATCGAACGGCATCCCCTCGGCGCTGCTGTCGCATGACCACTTCACGCTGAGCGAAAAGCTCGAAATGCTGCCCCGCGTGCTGCCGTTCTTGATCTTGCTGATCGGCGTGATGGTGGCGCTGTACGGTGGCTTTGCAACACCGTCCGAGACCGCTGGCCTCGGTGCCTTGATGGCCCTGGTGCTGATCGCCGTCATCTACGGCGTCTGGCGGCCACGGGACATCAAACCGATCCTGGCGGCCACGCTGAAGGAGTCGACGATGTTGATGTTCATCATCGGCATGTCGCTGCTGTTCTCCTACGTGATGAGCTATTTGCATATCAGCCAGGACGGCGCGGAATGGATCGTCAGCCTGCAATTGTCCAAGTGGCTGCTGCTCGCCACCGTGCTGGCCTTGGTGATGGCACTCGGCTTCTTCTTGCCGCCGGTCAGCATCATCTTGATGCTGGCACCGATCATCTTGCCGCCACTGAAGACGGCCGGCTTCGACTTGATCTGGTTTGGCGTGCTGATGACCATCGTGATGGAGACCGGCCTGATCCACCCGCCGGTGGGCCTGAACATCTTCGTCATCAAGAACATCGCGCCCGACATTCCGCTGTCCGACATCATCTGGGGCGTGATGCCCTTTGTCGGCCTGATGCTGTTTGCCGTCGTGCTGATCTGCGTCTTCCCGGGCATCGCGACCGGCTTGCCGGACCTGGTGATGGGCTCGGTGGCGGCTAAATGACAGGCCAAACGACGGGCCAAACGAACGGGATCTGCGTATGACCACCGCCACTGAAACCCCGCGCTGCTGGCGGCGGCGCGCCGTGCAGCGCGAGCAGCGGCTGGCCCGCGCCGCGCAGGCGCTGGGCACCAAGCTGCGGCACAAAACCGTTGCGACCGAGCACATCGTCGAACTGCTCAACGCGGTGCTGGAGCCCGGCGACCGCGTCTGCCTGGAGGGCAACAACCAGAAGCAGGCCGATTTTTTGGCTAAGGCGCTGACCCGCGTGGACGTGGCGCGTGTGCATGACCTGCACATGCTGCAATCGGTGCTGGCGCTGCCCGAGCACCTGGATTTGTTCGAGGACGGCATCGCCAGCAAGCTGGACTTTTCCTTCTCCGGCCCGCAGGGCGCGCGCTTGGCCAGCTTGGTGGCGCAGCAGCGCATTCAGATCGGCGCGATCCACACCTATCTGGAGTTGTTCGCCCGCTATTTTGTTGACCTGACGCCGCAGGTGGCCTTGATCGCCGCCCATTCGGCCGACGCCGAAGGCAATCTCTACACCGGCCCGAACACCGAGGACACGCCCGCCATCGTCGAAGCGACGGCCTTCAGCGGCGGCATCGTGATCGCGCAAGTGAACGAAATCGTCGAGCGTTTGCCGCGTGTCGATGTGCCGGCCGGTTGGGTCGACTTTGTCGTGCTCGCACCGACGCCGAATCTGATCGAGCCGCTGTTCACCCGTGACCCGGCGCAGATCTCCGAGATCCAGGTGCTGATGGCCATGATGGCGATCAAGGGCATTTATGCCGAGTACGGCGTGCAGCGCCTCAACCACGGCATCGGTTTCGACACCGCCGCCATCGAGTTGCTGTTGCCGACCTATGCCGAATCGCTGGGGCTGAAGGGCAAGATCTGCAAGCATTGGGCGCTGAACCCGCATCCGGCGCTGATCCCGGCCATCGAGGCCGGTTGGGTCGAGAGCGTGCATTCCTTCGGCTCCGAGCTGGGCATGGAGGACTACATCCGGGCCCGCTCCGATGTGTTCTTCACCGGGCCCGACGGGTCGCTGCGCAGCAACCGGGCGTTCTCCCAAGCGGCCGGGCATTACGCCTGCGACCTGTTCATCGGCTCGACCTTGCAGATGGACTTGTGCGGCAACAGCTCCACCGCCACGCTGGACCGCATCACCGGCTTTGGCGGTGCGCCCAATATGGGGGCCGATGCCCGCGGGCGGCGCCACGCCAGCCCCGCTTGGCTGAAGGCCGGAGCGCAAGCGCGCGACGGCCTGAGCGGCGCACGCGGCACGCCGCGCGGGCAAAAGCTGGTGGTGCAAATGGTCGAGACCTTCCGCGAGCACATGCAGCCGGCCTTTGTCGAGCGGCTCGACGCTTGGGCGCTGGCCGAGCAGGCCGGCATGCCGCTGCCGCCGATCATGATTTATGGCGACGACGTGACCCATGTGCTGACCGAAGAGGGCTTGGCCAACTTGCTGCTGTGCCGCAATGACGAGGAGCGCGAGCAGGCGATTCGGGGCGTGGCCGGTTACACGCCGCTGGGCTTGCAGCGCGACCGCCGCGCCGTGGAAAACCTGCGTGATCGCGGCATCATCCAGCGGCCTGAGGACCTGGGCATCGACCCGCGCGATGCCACTCGCAATCTGCTGGCAGCGCGCTCGATGCGTGACCTGGTGCGCGCGTCGGGCGGGCTCTATCAGCCGCCCAAACGGTTCAGAAATTGGTGAGGAGGCAGGCGCAATGAGCATGCATTTTGGAATCGAAACCATGAACTTCGAGTTCACTGGCGGGCGCTTGTTGCCGGCCTTCACGCCGGTGTTGGTCGGCGTGGTCGGCTCGGGCAATCTGGAGGTGATGGTGGAGCCCGGTTTGGCAGATCGCTGCGCCGTCGAGGTGCAGACCTCCGCCCAGGGCTTCCGGGCCATCTGGTCCGCCGTGCTGGATGACTTTCATCAGCGCCACTTGTTGGCCGGCCTGCGGGTGTCGATCAACGACATGGGTGCCACGCCGGCCGTCGTCAGCCTGCGCTTGCAGCAGGCGGTGGCGCAGCTGGCCGGAGCGCGGCCATGAGCGGACGTCTTCTGAACGCCAGTCACGCCGCCGTCAGCTTTTCTGAATGCACGGCCCGCGAGCGGCTCGCCAAGTTGTTCGACCCCGGCAGTTTTCACGAGTGGTTGCCGCCGTCCGAGCGCTTGGTCAGCCCGCATTTGGCGCAGCTTGGTGTGCCGTCGGCGTTTGACGATGGCGTGGCGATCGGGCGCGCCTTGTTGGCCGGGCAGACAGTTTTTGTGGCCGCGCAAGAGGGCGCTTTCATGGGCGGCGGCGTCGGCGAGGTGCACGGGGCCAAGCTGGCCGGCTTGCTGCAGCGGGCGCTGCGCGACAAACCGCAGGCGGTGCTGCTGTTGGCCGAGTCGGGCGGTGTGCGCTTGCACGAAGCGAACGCCGGCCTGATCGCGGTGTCTGAAGTGATGCGGGCGCTGCTCGATGTGCGAGCCGCCGGCATCCCGGTGATCATGCTGATCGGCGGTGCCAACGGCTGCTTTGGCGGCATGGGCATCGTAGCCCGCTGCGCCGACCACCTGATCATCAGCGACATCGGGCGGCTGGCCATGTCCGGGCCGGAGGTGATCGAGGCCTCGCACGGCGTGGAGGAATACGACTCGCGCGACCGTGCGCTGGTGTGGCGCACCAGCGGCGGCAAACACCGCTGGTTGATGGGCGATTGCGACGACTTGGTCGAAGACGATATCGCCGCCTTCCGCGCCGCCGCGATTCACGCGTTGGACCGCCAGCGGCCGTTAGCGTTGAACTGGCTGGAGGGGCTGGAAGCCGAACATGCGTTGCTGGCCCGGCGGCTGGACGAGGCGCCGGCCGGCGCGGATGCGGTGCAGTTGTGGCGGCAACTCGGGCTGGCGCAGGCCGAACAGGTACCCGACTTGGACGTGCAGGCCTTGATCGACTTACGTGCAGCGGTGGGTGCCGATCGCCTTGTTTACGCTGAACCGACCGCCTGAGGACACCTTGATGATGGATTGGAAAACTCTCGCCGAGCAGTTGTTCGGCACGTCCCATGCGATCACGCAA
>JBIIVZ010000031.1:0-11925 GCA_044339175.1 Roseateles sp. | reverse complement strand
CCTTGCAATTTGATGCCGTTGACCAAGTAAATGGATACCGGCACATGTTCTTTGCGCAGCAGGTTCAGGAAAGGATCTTGCAAGAGTTGGCCTTTATTGCTCACGATATGCTCCGTGTTGTGAGTTGGATTAGGGGTAGAGCGCAGACCTTAACACAGGCGCTAAAGGGTTGCCCCGAGCTCGCCTGTGCCGTTTTTAGTCTTTATCGCCGAAGGGATTCTTGGACGAACGCATTTCAATTCGCATCGGTGTGCCGACCAATTTGTAGTGCGCACGGATGCGCCCTTCCAAATAGCGTTTGTAAACCTCGGTCACGCCTTCGAGTGAATTGCCGTGCACGATGACCAGTGGCGGGTTCATACCGCCCTGGTGGGCATAGCGCATCTTGGGCCGGAAATGGCCGCTGCGTTTGGGCGTTTGATGCTCGACCGCTTCTTGAATCAAGCGCGTCAGGACAGGCGTCGTCATCTTCTTGAAGGCTGAAGAATAAGCATCGGCCAACGCACCCCATAACGGGCCCAGACCCTGCCGTTTCAGCGCCGAGATGTTGTGAATGGGCGCGAACTTCAAAAAAGCCAAGCGCTGTTCGATCGAACGCTGCAACAACTCGCGCTGGTAGCTGTCGATCACGTCCCACTTGTTGACAGCCAGCACCACGGCGCGGCCACTTTCCAGGATGTAGCCGGCGATGTGGGCGTCTTGGTCGGACACGCCTTGTGTCGCATCCAGCAACAGCAGAACCACATTGGCATCGTTGATCGCTTGCAAGGTCTTGACGACAGAGAACTTCTCGACCGCCTCAAAAATCTTGCCTTTTCTGCGCAAACCTGCCGTGTCGATCAACTCGAACTTCTGGCCGTTGCGCTCGAACGGAATGCTGATGGCGTCCCGCGTGGTGCCGGGCTGATCGAAGGCAACCAAGCGCTCTTCACCCAGCCAAGTGTTGATCAAGGTGCTCTTGCCGACGTTCGGGCGGCCAGCCACCGCCAAACGGATCACGCCGTCGGGCTTCTCCGGTGTTTCACTTTCCTCTTCGGATTCGAACGGCTCCAGCACCGCTTCCATCAAGCTGCGGATGCCTTGCCCGTGCGAGGCAGAGATCGGGTGAGGCTCGCCCATACCGAGTTCGTGGAACTCGCCCAGCAGTGGCGACTCACTCATGCCCTCTGCCTTGTTGACGCAGACAAAAATGCGCTTGCTGTTCTGGCGCAGGTATTTGGCAATGTCCAGGTCTTGGCCGGACAAGCCCATGCGCACATCGACGACAAACACGACCGCATCGGCCTCGGCCACCGCTTGGCGTGTCTGCTTGGCCATTTCCTTGACGATGCCGGTGGTGCTGTCCGGCTCGAAGCCCCCGGTGTCCACGACGATGAACTCCCGGTCGCCCAGACGCCCGTCACCGTAATGGCGATCGCGTGTCAAACCGGCCACGTCGGCGACGATGGCGTCGCGAGTTTTAGTCAAACGATTGAAAAGTGTGGACTTGCCCACATTGGGCCGCCCAACGAGTGCGATGACGGGTTTCATATTGTTATTGTTCTCACTACAAAAAATTCAGAAGCCGGTGAGCGGGCCTTATTCGGGCCGCAAAGCAAACAGGCCGCCATTGCGCGTCGCCACCAGAATCGTATTACCCAGCGCCACAGGGGCTGCAGTTACGGGTGAACCATCTGTGGCGAGCCGCAATTGCGTCTTGCCGGTCTCACGCGCCACAAAGTGCACATAGCCTTCGAAGTCACCGACGATGACGCTGGCACCCAAGCTGAGCGGCGCGCTCAAGCGACGGTTCAAAAACTGTTCAGCCGTCCAGACGACATCTCCATTCGAGATATTCCAGGCACTCAGACGATCGGAGGCATCAGCACCGAAGACAAATTGAGCATCGCCGCCCACGCCGCGCGTGCCGCCGACATTGCGACTCCACAGCGTGCTGCCCTTTTCCGCATTGACGCAACCGACCGCCGACTGAAAGGCGCGCACGCACAGCAACTCGCCACTGCGCAGCAGCGGCCCGACCAGATCGGCCAAGCGCTCCACTTCGTTGGTTCCACGGGGGTTGGCAACATTGGTTTCCCAACGCACCGTGCCGCGCAACGGGTCGATGCCGGCCAAACGTGGCCCTTGGCCAACCACCAGCGTGTCTTTGAAGGCTGCAATCACACCGGCTTGCGCCAGCGTCAGCGGCTCGCCGGGCCGGCGCAATTCCCAAAGCCGGCGTCCGTCAACCGCGTCGAAGGCCAACACCTGGCGGTCAACGGTCAGCACGAAGACTCGTTCACCGGCCACCAGCGGCGCGGTGATGATCGGCGTCGGCAAAGTTTTACGCCAGACCGTCTTACCGGCGTCCAGCACCACCAATTCGTTGTTACGAGTCACCACCGCCGCGAAGCGGCCATCACTGCCGACTCCTGCGGCCAGCTTTTGGCCGACCTCGCCGCGCCACAGCACCTCGCCATTGCTGGCCTTCAGTGCTTGCACCACGCCGTCACCGCCGGCTACGACGAACTGCTCGCCGCGTGCGGCAATCGAGAGCGGAAATTGCAGGCTGTCCACCCGAGTCGTCCAAACGACACGCCCGGCAATCTGCGCCTTCACATCTTCCAGCGCAGCTGGTTTGGGCGCGTTGGAGGGGCTGAAGATGGAACAGGCCGACAAGGAGGCCACCGCCACCCACACGGCCAGAGTTTTGATCGGCGTCATTTGGAAGCTCCGTTCGCAGGCACCGCAGTGGCTTGGGCGTTCGCCTCCACCGTGGCAACACCCAACGAAGCCAACTTGGCTTCAATCAAGCGACGATAGTCCTGCGTTTTGTCCATGGCAGCGAGGGCTTTCTGATATTCGGCCCGCGCCAAATCGGGCTTGGCTTGCAGCAACAGCAAATCGCCACGACGATCCGCTTGCAAGGCCGCGAAGTCAGGCGATTTGATGGCGTCGAGCGTCTTGCCGGCAGCCTCGAATTGCTTGGCATCCAGTTGCATGCCACTCAAACGCAGCCGGGCAATGTCGCGGTACTCCGCCTCGGCAGCGTTGTCCGCCGCCCAAGTCAGACTGGCTTGCGCCACATCCAACTGACCCTTGTCGTGCTGAAGCTTGGCAGCTTGCAAAGCGGCCTGCGCCGCATAGCTGGTGCTCGGGAAACGCTCCTTCAGGTCGGTGAAGATGCGCCCTGCCTTGTCCGCATCGACGGCCAACACGGCACGGTCCAGTTCGTCATACATGGCTGCGGCCTTGACGGCCTGGTCGCGTTGCCACCAGTTCCAGCCCATCCAGGACGCGTAGCCCGCAAGCACCAGGGTCAAGCCCCAGGTGATCAGATTGCCGTAACGCTTCCAAAAAGCCTTCAGCTGATCCAGCTGTTCTTGTTCTTCGAGATCGAGATGCGACGCCATGGATGAGAGATTTTTGAATTGCAGTGGAAATAAAAAAGGCCAAACGCGATTATGCGTTGAGCAGCCCGGCCGCCCAATCGGCAGCACTTGCCAGTGCGCGCAGCGTTTGCACACCGTCGGCGCGACGCAAGGGCTTGACGGCCACCATGCCCTGAGCGAGCTCATCTTCGCCAAAGATCAGCGCGTAGGCCGCGCCGCTGGCATCGGCCTTCTTGAATTGCGACTTCATGCTGGACTGGCCGGGATGCAAAACCACCGCCACCCCGGCCGCCCGCAAGGCCTCCAGCGCCACCATCACTTGCGGCAAACCGGTGGCAGACGGCACGATGGCGTAGGCATCAGGCCCCGCAACTTCTACCGGCACCGCCACAGCCTCCAGCAGCAGCAGCATGCGTTCCATCCCCATACCCCAACCGACACCGGGTGCCGGCTTGCCGCCGAGCTGCTCGACCAAGTTGTCGTAGCGGCCGCCGGCGCAGACGGTACCTTGCGAGCCCAGCCGGTCGGTCACCCACTCAAACACAGTCAGGTTGTAGTAGTCCATGCCGCGCACCAAACGCGGATTGATGCGGTAAGCCACGCCGGCCAAATCCAGAATGGCGCGCACACCGTTGAAGTGAGCCAGCGACGCAACGCCTAGGAAGTCCATCAGCTTCGGGGCCGCTTCCACCAACGCCTGCATCGCCGGATTTTTGGTGTCCAGCACCCGCAAGGGGTTGCTGTACATGCGGCGCTTGGCTTCTTCGTCGAGCAAGTCGGTGTGCTGCTCCAAATGCGCAATCAGCGCAGCGCGGTGCAAGTTGCGCTCGTCCGGTTGACCCAAGCTGTTGATTTCCAAGCGCACATCGGCGGCTGAGTCCGCGCCCACCGAGAGACCCAACTCGCGGAAGAACTGTCGGCACATCAGAATGATTTCAGCGTCCACATCGGGGCCGGCAAAACCCAGCGCTTCCACACCCACTTGGTGAAACTGGCGCGACCGGCCTTTTTGTGGCCGCTCATGGCGGAACATCGGACCAATGTAGAACAGACGTTTGCCGCCGTCACGCAAGAAGGAATGCTCGGCCATGGCGCGCACCACGCCGGCCGTACCTTCGGGTCGCAACGTCAGCTGATCGCCGTTCATGCGGTCCTCGAAGGAGTACATCTCCTTCTCGACGATGTCGGTCACCTCGCCCAAGCCGCGCACGAACAGGGCGGTCGGCTCGACGATGGGCGTGCGCACGTTGGCATAGCCGTAGCGGTGCATCAACGAGCGCACCTTGGCCTCGAACCACTCCCAGCGAGCCGAATCCGGCGGCAAGATGTCGTTCATGCCCTTCACAGCTTGGAGCTGCGTCTTTTTCTGTTCGGTCATTTTTTCCTGCGCTTCAAGCGGCCACGCCGCCAAAACGTTTTTCAATGTAGTTTTCAACCAGCACCTGAAATTCCTGGGCGATGTTCTCGCCGCGCAGGGTCAGGGCCTTTTCACCGTCGATATAAACCGGCGCGGCTGGCGCTTCGCCGGTGCCGGGCAAACTGATGCCGATATCGGCATGTTTGCTCTCGCCAGGGCCGTTGACGATGCATCCCATCACCGCCACCTTCATCGCCTCGACGCCCGGATATTTAGCTCGCCAGACCGGCATCTGCGCCCGCAAGAACGTGTCGATCTGCTGGGTCAGCTCCTGAAATGTGGTGCTGGTCGTGCGGCCGCACCCTGGGCAGGCCGTCACGCTCGGGTTGAACGCGCGCAAGCCGAGCGCCTGCAGGATTTCCAAGCCCACCACCACCTCTTGCGTGCGAGCCTCACCTGGCTGAGGCGTCAGCGAGACGCGAATCGTGTCGCCAATGCCCTCTTGCAACAGCACGGCCAGCGCGGCGGCCGACGCCACCGTGCCCTTTGTGCCCATGCCAGCCTCGGTCAAGCCAAGGTGCAAGGCGTAGTCGCAGCGCTGGCTCAAAGCTCGGTAGACGGCGATCAAGTCGCGCACGCCGCTGACCTTGCAGCTGATGATGATGTTGTCGGGGTTGAGGCCCAATTCGCGGGCGTAATCGGCCGACGACAGCGCCGACTGAATCAACGCCCGGTACATCACCTGCTGCGCATCCCAGGGCTCGGCGCGAGCGGCGTTCTCGTCCATCATTTGAGCCAACAACTCGGCATCCAGGCTGCCCCAGTTGACGCCGATCCGCACCACTTTGTCATAGCGGCAGGCCGCTTCGATCATCTGGCCGAATTGCCGGTCGCGCTTGTCGCCCTTGCCGACGTTGCCCGGATTGATGCGGTACTTCGACAAGGCCTGTGCCATCGCCGGGAAGTCGGTCAGCAGGCGGTGGCCGTTGTAGTGGAAATCGCCGATCAAGGGCGTGTCGATGCCCATACGGTCCAGTTGATCGCGAATATGCGGCACTGCCGCCGCCGCTTCCGGCGTATTGACGGTGATACGCACCAGCTCGGAGCCCGCAATGGCGAGTTCCTTGATCTGGATGGCGGTACCGATCACATCCACCGTGTCGGTGTTGGTCATTGATTGGACCCGCACTGGCGCGTCTCCGCCGATGGTGACCACGCGGTCACCCCAGCGCACCTGCGCTTGGCGCGAGCGACGCGGAGCGGGCAAGGCTGCCGCAATGGCCTGCTCAAGCGTGCTTGAGAGATCCAGGGTCGAGGCTGTTTTGTTGTCGCTCATGGTCATCACTTCAATTCGAATCGGGCTACATTGCCCTTGGCTTGGGCGACCAGGTCAACCGGGCTGCCGCGTACCGTCAATTCAGTGCCGGTCACATTGCCAACGATCACCTTGAAGGGCGGCTGCCCGGTCGTGTCGATTGAATCACCAGCACGCAAATGCCTGGACATGAGGCTTTGGCCGCGTGCGTCGACAATTTCAACCCATGATTCCGCTTTGGCTTTGACGTTCAAAGCCACCGCGCCAGCCCCGACAGCAACAGCGGCGGCGGCACTGGCTGCACCGGGCAAGCCTTGCCCAAGCACAGCCGGCCCAGCCAGTGGGACAGGCGTTGGCGTGGAAGTTGGCGTGGGTGTGGATGTCGGCAGCGGTGCTGGCAGCGACGACACGACGGCAGCACTGCCGGTCGACTCGGCGACCGGCACAGCAGTGGCCGGCGCTGCAGGCGACTCTTCGCTGGGCAGGGGCAAGCTCAGCGGCTGAACCGTCACTGTGCCCATGCCTGTGCTGCTCGACCCGAAGGGCAGACTGCCCGGCACCTGGAAGCCGGAACGCCCCGCCAACCAACTGGCCGGCAGGTTGTAAACCAGCGCAGCACCCAACAACAACAGAATCGGGCCCCACACCACAGGGCGCAGAAAAGTCGCCAGTGACAGGCCATCGTCCGGGCCGCCGCGATCGCGATAGGCCTGATTGAGCCCGCGCGACACATTCAGCACCGGCTCGCTGCCGCGCGGCAGCAGCGCCAAGATCGGCTCGGCATCCAACTTCAAGACCCGGCACATGGCTTTGGCCAGCGCCCGGGCAAAGGTGATGTCGAGCAAGTCCTCCAAGCGGTCGGCTTCGAGCGCTTCCAGCTTGGCTTGCGGCACCTTCAACATGGCCGCCAGCGCTTCGATATCCAAACCACGCTGCTCGCGTGCGCGGCGCAATAGGGCACCCGCGCTCGAGGCTCGACCTGCATGGGTCGCGCTATCTGTTGTACCTACTGCATCGCTTGTCACGTTGTCCGCCACATCCGTTATTGAGCCTGTTGTTGCGTTTACTGTTGCGTTTGTTGTCGACCGGACAGGCACCTGCTCGGTGGCCGGCTTGGGTGCTCCATCATTCATCAAATCGTCCACTGTCCATAGCTTGCAGCTCCGGTGATTGCGGATGACGCCGGCGTAACAGCTGGCTCAATTCATCCATCGCCGCCCGGTCACCCAAGCGGCGCTCAATGCGCAGGGCCAGCCAGAGACTTTGAGCATTGCTTTGCTCCGGCTGCGCGTTCACTCGGCGCACATAAAAGCGCGCGCGCTCAAATTGGCGGTTGCGGTAGAGCACTTCCGCATAGTTGATCGCCACCGCCGGGCTCGCAGGATCAAGCTCAAAAGCCTTGGACAAGCTGCGTTCGGCCTCGGCCAAGCGCCCTGCCCGGGCCTCGCAAACGCCCTTGGCCAGCAGCGTGCGCGACGGCGCCCGGTAACTCGCCTGCGCCAACGCCAGATCGAACTGCGCGTCGGCTGCGGCCCAGCGCTGCTGCTGGCAAAGCAACCAGCCGTAGTTGTGCAAGGTATCCGGATCAAGCGGATACAGCGTCAAGGCACGCTTGAAACTCTCATCCGCCAACTGTGGCTCCCCCATCGCCGCATACACCAAAGCCCTCAAATTGATGGCCTCACGCAAGTCTGGCTTGGCCACCAAAGCCTGTTTGATTTCATCCAGCGCCGTGTTGAATTGGCCACGCGCGAAATAACCGGCGGCCAACTCCATGCGCACGCCGGCGCGGCGGTCGGCATCCGTCTGGTCTGAATCGGTGCGCGGTCCCGCCGTCGGGGCTGCCAGCGGCGCGGCACAAGCGCTCAGCCACAGCAGCAACACAGCCATGCCCAGCGACATCCAAAATGAAGCGGCGGCCGACCTGGCAGCGCGCGGCAGAACGACCGACGAGGCGTTTGTCATGAAGGCAATCGACTGGGGGTCACGAAGTGAGGGCCACGACCGCGGCCTTCACCAGCACCGGCGCACGCACCATGCGAACGTAGGCACTGGTGCGGTCTTGCACCTCGCCGGCCAGTTGCCCGCAAGCGGCGTCGATGTCGTCACCCCGCGTCTTGCGTACGGTGGTGATCAAACCGGACTTGATCAAGATATCGGCAAAGGCAGTCACCCGCTCACGCGAGCTGCGTGTCAGCCCGGAGGCCGGGAAAGGGTTGAACGGGATCAAATTGATCTTGCAGGACACGTGACCGCGCAGCAACTCCACCAATTCGTGGGCCAGCTCCGGCGTGTCGTTGACACCGTCCAGCATGCAATATTCGAACGTGATGAAGTCGCGCGGCGCGCGCTCCAAGTAACGGTTGCAGGCATCAAGCAATTCGGCAATTGGGTACTTCTTGTTCAACGGCACCAACTGATCACGCAAGGCATCGGCGGGCGAGTGCAAGGACACAGCCAAAGCCACCGGGCAGTCATCCCGCAAACGGTCGATCATGGGCACGACGCCCGAAGTCGAGACGGTGACTCGGCGGCGCGACAGGCCATAACCGTGGTCATCCAGCATCATCCGCAAGGCCGGCAGCAGCGCACTGTAATTCTGCAACGGCTCGCCCATACCCATCATCACCACGTTCGAGATGACTCGCTCGTCGCTACCCTGGCGACGCCGCAAGCTGTGCTCGGCGTACCAAAGCTGAGCAATGATTTCAGCAGTGTCCAGATTACGGCTGAAGCCCTGATGCCCAGTCGAGCAAAAGCGGCAACCCACAGCACAACCGGCTTGACTCGAAATACAAAGCGTGCCGCGATCTGATTCGGGGATGTACACCGCCTCGACCGCATCACCCGCGCCGACATCGAACAACCATTTGATCGTGCCGTCCGCCGACACGTGCTCGGAAATCACCGGCAAGGCCGTGATTTGAGCGCGGGATGCCAATTTGTCGCGCAGCGATTTGGCCAGATCGGACATCTGATCAAAGTCAGATGCACCGCGTTTGTGAATCCAACGAAACAACTGGGTGGCGCGGAAGCGCTTTTCGCCCAGCTGCTCGCAGTACGCGGCCAAGCCTTCTAGATCGAATCCGAGCAGGTTGACCACGTTCATAAATGCCTCTTGTTGTTCAAAACCAAGCGCTTGACGGCGCCCAAGTCTTTGTCAGAAGCAGGCAAGATCGCAAAACCTCACCCTGTTCCTGACTCAACCTCAAGGCCTGAGCACAAGAGGCAGGGGCCGAATTAACGGCTGAAAACATTCATTCCGGGGAAGAAGAATGCGATTTCGGCAGCGGCTGTTTCTGCTGCGTCGGAACCGTGCACGGCGTTGGCGTCGATGCTGTCAGCGAAATCGGCACGGATCGTGCCCTTTTCGGCCTTCTTCGGATCGGTGGCACCCATCAGGTCACGGTGCGTCAGGATGGCGTTTTCGCCTTCCAGTGCCGTGATCATCACGGGGCCGGAGATCATGAAAGTCACCAGATCGTTGAAGAACGGGCGAGCCTTGTGGACGCCGTAAAAGCTCTCGGCTTCGCCACGCGACAGGTGTGCCATACGGGCAGCAACAATCTTCAAACCAGCGCCTTCAAAGCGGGCGTAGATCTGTCCGATGACGTTCTTTGCCACGGCATCGGGCTTGATGATGGACAGGGTGCGTTCGATGGTCATGGTTTATTTCCTGAAATCTGAGGGCTTGAAACAACCCGGGATTGTACTGTGTCGAGGTGTCGGGCTCGTGGCAGCAGATGCAAGCTGCCGCCTTGAGCAACCCGCAGCGATGCTGCCCCGGTTCCTGCTTGGCCCAACAATGGACCAGACAGGCTCCTATTTTCAGCGGTTACGGCCACCAAAACCGCCGCCAGAACGACCGCCACCGCCGCTGTTGCCGCCTTGACCGCCCTGGCCGCCGCGGCCGCCACTGCCGCCGCCACCGCCGTTGCGCCCGGTACGACGCACATAAGCATCAGCACCGATGTAGCCGACCGAGGTCTGCAATGGATCAGGCTGGCGCGGGCCATCGCCCTTGTTGCCGCCACGCCCTTGACCGCCTTGGTTGCGGTCTTGGCTGCTGCTGCCGCCTGCGCCGAAGCCTGCAGGGAAGCCGCGTGAATTACCGGCGAAGCGCCGATCGAAAGTCTGCTCCAACGGATTGATGTTGCGCGGAATTGCGTCCTCGAAGTCGTCATCGCCACGGTCAGCGCCGCGCTCGTTGGAACGCTCGTTGCCGCGCTCGTTCAGACGTTCGGGCGGGCGCTCATTGAAGCGATCGGGACCACGGTCATTGCCGCGCTCGTTACCGCGCTCATTGCCGCGATCGGGACCACGGTCGTTGCCGCGCTCCGGACGCTCGGGACGCTCCGCGACCCGGCTCGGACGCGGGCCAACCCCGGCCTGTCGGCCATCGGCACGACGGCCACGGTTCTTGTCCACACCGCGCTCCGGACTCCGGTCCGGGCCGCGCTCGGGGCTTCGTTCGCCAGCGCGCTCTGTGCCGCGCTCAGTGCCTCGTTCATTCGTACGCTCAGTGCCCCGCGCTCCGCGCTCGGCACCGCGCTCTCCACCACGCTCAGCGCCACGTTCGTTGCGTGGCTCCCGGCTCACGCGTGCTTGATCACCGCCGGCCAAGCGGCGAATCACATTCACATCGTCTTCACCCAACTCGATCCAGACGCAACGCTTGAGGCCGCGCGGCAGCACCACGGTGCCATAACGGATGCGGATCAAGCGATTGACTGTCAAGCCCATCGAGTCGAACAACTTGCGCACTTCGCGGTTGCGACCCTCGGTGATGACGACGCGATACCAGCGATTGGCTCCTTCACCGCCGCCATCGTCGATCGACTTGAAGCCGGCCTTCTGGCCTTCGATGATCACGCCTTCGATCAAGCGGCCGCGCTGCTCGGGGTTCAATGAACCCAGCACTCGCACCGCATATTCGCGCTCCACGCCGAAGCGGGGGTGCATCAACTGATTGGCCAATTCACCCGAGTTGGTGAAGAGCAACAGCCCTTCGGTGTTCATGTCCAGCCGGCCTACGGCCTGCCACTTGCCCTGCTGCAAACGCGGCAGGTGACGAAACACGGTCGGCCGACCTTCTGGATCGTTGAACGTCACCACTTCGCCGGCAGGCTTGTGATAAGCCAGGATGCGCGGCGGCGGTGGCGAGATGCGGATACGGATGGGCTTGCCCGCCACGCGCACGTTGTCACCAAACGAGATGCGCTGCCCAATGTGGGCCACTTCACCGTTCACCTCGATCTTGCCGTCGGCAATCATGTCTTCGATGTCGCGGCGCGAACCGATGCCGGCTTGGGCCAGCACCTTTTGCAACTTGGGAGCATCCGGCTCGGGAGCCAGCACACGCTTGTTGTCGACTTCCGCTACCGTTTCTTCGACCAACTCTTCGTCGTCGCCGTCATCATCGGCAGCATCAAATTCACCCGCCAACACGGCAGCAAAACGCTCGCCCGCTGCGGCCAGCAATTCCGGCGCAGGAGCTGCGGTTTGCACAACAGCACGAGGCTCACGGGCCTCGCGTGGCTCGCGTGCGTCGGACCCATCGGGCAAATCCTTGCGACCACGGCGGCGATTGCGATTGCGCCCGCCACGCTCACCAGCGTCGCCGGCGTCGCCAAATCCTTCGGTCGCGGCGTCTTCGCCCGTCGCAGCGCTGCCTTGCTGGCCAGCATCCACCGCCAAGTCAGCCGCCCCCATCGCCTCTGCCGACACCTCAGGTGCCAGCGTGAACGTCGGCTTGCGCCTGGCCGGCGCAGCGGGTGCACGCACCGGGACTGGCGCTGCCTCGGTGATGGCCGCCTGAGCCACCACAGGCGCAGCAACAACTTCAGCCACCGCATCAGCTTTGGCCACGGTCTTGCGTGGAG
>JBIIVZ010000365.1:0-3432 GCA_044339175.1 Roseateles sp. | reverse complement strand
GGCGGGATGAGCGAGCTGTCGACAGCGGTTTTAGTGCGGTTGAGTTAGTCATGAGATGTCCTTCAGGCCTGCTTGCCGAACAGGCCGGCGGGGCGCACGAGCAGCACGGCGATCATCACGACAAAGATGATGACGCCGGATGCTTCCGGGTAGATGACCTTGGTCAGGCCTTCAATCAGGCCCAGGCCCAGGCCGGTCACGATGGCACCCAGGATGGAGCCCATGCCGCCGATCACGACGACGGCGAAGACGACGATGATCAGGTTTGACCCCATCAGCGGATTCACCTGCATCACCGGTGCGGCCAACACCCCGGCAAAACCGGCCAGGGCGACGCCGCCTGCGTAGGTGGCAGTCACCAGCACCGGCACATTGATGCCCAGCGCCTGCACCAGTTGCGGCCGCTCGGTGGCAGCGCGCAAGGTCGCACCCAGCGAGGTGCGTTCGATCACATACCAGGTCGCGAAGCAGACCGTCAGCGCGGCCACCACCACCCAGCCGCGGTACATCGGCATGAACATGAAGCCGAGGTTGATGCCGCCTTCCAGCGCTTCAGGCACCGGGTAGCTGTCGCCCGAGATGCCGAAGAAGTAGCGCATCGTGCCCTCGGCAATCAGTGCCAGGCCAAAGGTCAGCAACAGGCCGTAGAGGTGGTCCAGCTTGTACAGATGGCGCAGCATCAGCCGCTCGATCAGCACCCCCAGCAGGCCCAGCAGCGCCGGCACCAGCAGCAGCGCGGCCCAGTAGTTGACGCCAAACTGCGTCAGGCCGATCAGCGCCAGAAAGGCACCCAGCATGTACAGCGCACCGTGGGCAAAGTTGATGACGTTGAGCAGCCCGAAGATGACCGCCAGCCCCAGGCTCAGCACGGCATAAAACGAGCCGTTGATGAGCCCGAGCAATAACTGCCCGAACAGTTCCTGTGACGTGATGCCGAAGATTTGCATACCTGAATCCCGAAGGGGTGATGGAGCGCGCTGCCGCCGACCCCCGTGGGTTGTGCGGGAGCGCGGCGGTGCGCTGAGCCGGCTGAGAGAGACTTATTTCTTGATCAGCGGGCAGGTCGATGCCGACAGCGGCTGAAACGCCTCGGCGGCCGGGATGGTGGCGCGCACGTTGTAGTAATCCCATGGCGTGGTCGACTCGGCCGGCTTCTTCACTTGCAGCAGATACATGTCGTGGACCATGCGGCCGTCGGCGCGGATGACTCCGTTCTTGGCGAAGAAGTCATTCACCGGCGTCTTCTTCATCTGCGTCATCACCTTCGTGGTGTCGTCGCTGCCGATCGCCTTGACGGCCTGCAGGTAATGCATGACGGACGAGTACTGGCCCGCCTGGATCATCGTGGGCATGCGCTTTTGCTGGGAAAAGAAGCGCTTCGACCAAGCCCGCGTGTCGTCGTTCAGGTTCCAGTAGAAACCTTCAGTCAGGTACATCGACTGCGTCGTCTTCAGGCCCAACGAGTGCACGTCGGAGATGAACATCAGCAGGCCGGCCAATTGCTGCTTCGGTGTGATGCCGAACTCGGCCGCCTGCTTGATCGCATTGATGGTGTCGCCACCGGCGTTGGCCAAACCGATGATCTGCGCACCTGAGGCTTGGGCCTTCAGCAGGAAGGACGAGAAATCAGAGCCCGGGAACGGGTGGCGGACGGCACCCAGCACCTCGCCGCCGTTCGCCTTGACGACCGCGCTGGCGTCCTTTTCCAGCGAATGGCCAAAGGCGTAGTCGGCGGTCAGGAAGAACCACTTTTTGCCGCCGCCCTGTGTCACCGCCTTGGCCGTGCCGTTGGCCACCGCGTAGGTGTCATAGGTCCAGTGCACGGTCACGTCGTTGCAGTCTTCGTTGGTGATGCGGGTCGAGGCGGCACCCGAGATCAGCGCAATGCGGTTCTTCTCTTTGGCAATCTTTTGCACCGCCAAGGCGACCGAGGTGGTGACCAGCTCCGACACCACGTCAACACCGCCACGCTCGAACCATTCACGCGCCTTGTTGGCGGCGATGTCGCCCTTGTTCTGGTGGTCGGCCGAGACCATTTCAATCTTGAAGTTGGGCTTTTCCTTGGCCATGAAGTCGTCGATGGCCATCTGCGTGGCCACGACCGTGCCCTTGCCGGCCACGTCGGAGTAAACGCCGGACAAGTCGGTCAGCACGCCGATGCGCACGACGCCGTCCGAGACTTGGGCCTGCGCGGCCGGGGCGAAAGTGGCGAAAGCGGCGCTGAGCGCAGCAACGAGGGTGAGAGATTTGAATGTCATGGCGGTCTCCGGTGATTTTTGGATGGGGAAGGGGGGCTTGGGCAGCGCTCAGACGCCGAGCAACTGGTGCAACATTTCCGTTTTGGACGCCAACTCGTCCTGCGTCACGGTGGCGACGATGCGGCCGTGCTCCAGCACGTAATGGCGGTCGGCCAGCGGGGCGGCGAAGCGGAAGTTCTGCTCCACCAGCACGATGGTGTGACCGCGCTTTTTCAGCAGCCGGATCACTTCACCGAGTTTTTTGACGATCACCGGGGCCAGGCCTTCGGTGATTTCGTCCAGCAGCAGCAGGCGTGCGCCGGTGCGCAGCACGCGCGCCATCGCCAGCATCTGCTGCTCCCCGCCCGACAAGCGCATGCCCGGGCTGCTGCGGCGCTCGTAGAGGTTGGGGAAGACGGTGTAGATCTCCTCCAGCGTCATGCCGCCCGAGCGCACGATGGGCGGCAGCAGCAGGTTTTCTTCGGTACTCAGACCCGAAAAAATGCCGCGCTCTTCCGGGCAATAGCCAATCCCCAGATGGACGATGCGGTGCGGTGCCAGCGCGGTGACTTCGACTCCGTTCAGCATCACCGAGCCGGTGCGCCGGTCGACCAAGCCCATGATGGCCTTCAGCGTGGTGGAGCGACCGGAGCCGTTGCGCCCCAGCAGCGTGACCAGTTCGCCCTCGTTGACCGTCAAATCGATGCCGTGCAGGATGTGCGATTCGCCGTAGAACGCGTGCAGATCGGTGATGCGCAGCATCTCGTTGCCTTTCGGCGCTGTTACTTGCCGGCTGCTTGCTTTGGGGTCGGCGTTGCTCATGCTTCCACTCCCACATAGGCTTCGAGCACGCGCGGGTCTTGCGACACCACGGCGTAAGGCCCTTCGGCCAGAATCTGCCCGCGCTGCAGCACGGTGATCACGTCGCTGAGCTTTTCGACCACCGACAAGTTGTGCTCCACCATCAACACGGTGCGCTGTGCGGCCACCTTGCGGATCAAATCGGCCACGCGCTCCACGTCCTCGTGGCCCATGCCCTGGGTCGGCTCATCGAGCAACATCAGTTCCGGGTCGAGCGCCAGCGTGGTGGCAATCTCCAGCGCCCGTTTGCGGCCGTAAGGCATCTCCACCGCCAGGGTGCTGGCGTATTGGCCCAGATCGACCTGTTCCAGCAGTTCCAGCGCCCGGTCGTTCA